>JAIERD010000186.1 GCA_019747155.1 Pseudomonadaceae bacterium | reverse complement strand
CCAGGCCGATCAGCAGAAAGAAAAACGGAATCGCGTATAACACGTAGTTCATGAGTCACCCATGGCATAGCCCTGACAGCCCGGCGCTAGTGGTCTGCAACTACCTTGGCCGGTTAGCTTAAGCCTAGCCCAGCCGCGTGCCGTGACCGCGACGGCAAGTGACAAAGCAAGCGGCATTTGACGACAGCCGCCGGCAGCCAACAGCGACCGGCGCCAGCAAAGTGCGGGCGATTGCGCCAACAGCCCTGCCAGTTACGCCGCCGCGCTGGCTAAATCGCTGCTACTGCGCCAGCCTAGCGCTTCTGATTCCTTCGCCTAGGTTTGCCATGACTACCGCCCCGTTCGAACTCACCGCCGACCTGCACGACGCACTGCAGGGTTTCCTCGAGCGGATTCCGTTCAACCAGGTGCTGGGCATTGAGCTGGGCGAGATGAGCACGCAAAAGGTGCTGATGTACCTGCCGATGAAGCCCGAGTTAATCGGTAACTTCCTGCATGGCATCTTGCATGGCGGGGTGATTTCGTCGCTACTGGATGTGGCGGGCGGCGCCATGGCGCTGATCGGCGCCTTTGAGCGCCATCAACATTTGTCCGGTGCCGAACGCCTGAGCAAACTGTCGAAACTCGGCACCATCGACCTGCGCGTCGACTACCTGCGCCCCGGCCGCGGCCAACGCTTTACCGCCCAGGCGGTGCTGTTACGTTCGGGCAACAAGGTGGCGGTGGTGCGCACCGAGCTGCACTCGGACGATGGCACCTTAGTAGCAGTCGGCACCGGCACTTATCTGTGCGGTTAATTGCAGGCTGGGCTTCAGCCCACCCTACGTTTTGCCTTTTATTGCGCGCGCTGCAGACGGGTAAGAATACGATCGAGGGCATTGGCGAAGGCTTGTTTGTCACGCTCGCCATAGGCGCCCTGACCGCCGCTCATCTGCCCCTGTTCGCGCAGTTCGGTAAACAGATTACGCACCGCCAGGCGCTCGCCCATATTGCCTGGGTCGAACTCCTTGCCGCGCGGATCGAGGGCCGCCACACCTTTTTTGATCAAGCGGTCGGCCAACGGAATATCGCTGCAAATCACCAACTCGCCGGGCACCGCGTGCTCGACCAGATAATCATCGGCGGCATCCGGCCCGCTCGGCACCACGATCAATTTAACGCAGGCAAAGGCCGGTTTGATCTGCGCCTGACCCGCCACCAGCACTACCTCAAACTGGCGCTTGAGGGCGAACTTGACCAGCTGATCCTTGGCCGCCTTGGGGCAGGCGTCGGCATCAATCCAGACCCGCATCGGCAACCGCTCGTTCGCGTCCATCATCAGGCTTTTTGCCGCAGCCAACTGCGCCCATAGAGCATGGCCACACCGAGCAGCGCCAGTGACTGAGCGGCCAGCGACCAGGCATCCGGATGAATCCCCAGCCAGTCGAACTCAAAGAACGCCACCGGATGGGCGCCGAAGATCCCGGCTTCCTGCAGGGCTTTCACCCCGTGGCCGGCATACACCACCGAAAGCACACAGAGCAGCACCGCATTGACGCTGAAGAAGGTCGCCAAAGGCAACTTGGCACTGCCGCGCAAGATCACCCAGGCCAACAGCACCAACAACACCAAGGCCGTGCCGGCACCCGCCAGCACCATCGAATGACCGCTCGGCCCGGCTTGCAGCCAGAGGGTTTCGTAAAACAGGATGACTTCGAACAACTCGCGATAGACCGCAAAAAACGCCAGCGCGGCAAAGCCAAAACGCCCACCGCCACTTTGCAGATGGCCACGAATGCTCGTCTGCCAAGCTGCGGCGTGACGACGATCATGCATCCACACACCGACCCAGAGCAGTACCACGCTGGCAAACAACGCCATGCCACCTTCCAGCAGTTCCCGCTGGGCGCCGCTGACGCCAATCACATAAGCGGCCAGCGCCCAGGTCGCAACACCGGCCAACAAGGCCAGACCCCAGCCCAGATGGACGCTGCGCACTGCGGTTTTCTGCCCGGTATTGCGCAAGAAAGCCAAAATCGCCGCCAGCACCAAAATCGCTTCAAGCCCCTCACGGAGCAAAATCATCAGGCTGGAGATAAAGCTCAAGGAGCCACTCATATTGCCGCCTTTGAGCAGCGTCGCACACTCGTCGAGCTTGCCCTTGGCGAAGTTCAGCTGCTGCTCCAACTGCGCCTGCGGCAAGCCGTCGCGCAACCCTTGGCGGTAGGCCATCAGGGCGGTTTCGGTGGCTTTACGCAACTGTGGATCGAGATTATTCAGGCCGCTTTCAACCAGCTCAAAACCTTCCAGGTAGGCGCCAACCGACAGGTCGTAGGCTTGCTCATGCTCGCCACCGGCGTAGGCCGCCAGGCTTTTGTCGAGAGTTAGCACGGTGTGCTCAATTAACTGCTGCGGGCCGCGCTGAGTCGGCTCCGGCTTGGCTCGCTGGGCGCGAAACGCGGCGGCGGCAGACTCACCCTGGGCCGCCTGGATTTGCCCGGGAGTCTGCTCAACCAGTTCGCTCAGGGTAAAACGGCGGCTGCCGGCCTGCGTCGGCGCGGCACTGAAACCGGCAATATAGCTGGCCAGATCCCAACGCTGGCGCTCGTCGAGCTGATCGCTAAACGAAGCCATGTCGGTGCCATCGATGCCCAGGCTGAGGGTATTGAACAGGTCATAGAGACTCAGGTTGTCGAGCCGTGCGGCCGCCTGCAGATTCGCCGGGGGCGGCTGCAAGCCAACGCCGGCCGGGCCATCACCGACGCCGCTAGCACCGTGACAGACACTGCAATTCTCGGCATACACGGACTGGCCACGTTGCGGATCGGGGGTGATCGACGGCAACAGGTTGAGTTGGTAAATCGTCCGTAACCGCTCGGCCAAATGCCGTGCCTGCACTGAAACCAGGCCACCGTCGGCGCGCTGCTCAACCGCTTGGCGCAACTGCGCGACTCCGGTTTCCAGCTCGGCGCGCTGCGCGTGCGCCGGCAACTCCAGCAGTAACCCCTGCAATACCCCGAGAAACTCCAGCTGCTCGTGATACTCACCGGCATCGATTACTTCGCCTGCGGCGACTGTCGCCGGGTAATCGGCACCGAGATAGCCGAGCAGGTGCAAAGCCCGCGCCGACTGATCAGTGCTATTGGCGTAAAGATTGAGGCAAAACAGACTCAGCAGCGGCAAGAGCAGCCAGACAGCGATACGAGGACGCATAGGTAAAACCAAATGAGAATCGGATTGATTAATTATCCGCCTCTCGTCCCCGCGACTCAAGGAAAACGCTTGTGACTGGATGTCACAGCAGCCGAATACCCGCCGACTAGCTCGTACCATGATGAATAGTCGCCAACAGACCGGCAGCGGCAACAAACATCAGAGCAAAGCTGCGGTTGAGCAGCCGCTGCTGTTGGGGCGAGCGCAAGGCGTGCAAGACCTTAGCGGCCAACCCGGTGTAGCCGGCCATGACTATCAGGTCGACGCCGATCATGGTCGCCGCCATGCTCAAATACTGCGGCATCAACGGCGCCTGCGGCTGCAGAAACTGCGGCAGAACGGCGAGGATAAACACCACCGCCTTGGGATTACTGGCATTCACCAGAAAGCCGCGCAGCATCAGGGTGAGCGGCCGTCCCAATGGTTGCGGCGCCGACTGGTCGGCCAGATTACTGGGCAAGGCCCGCCACTGCGCCAGCGCCAACCAGAGCAAATAGGTCACCCCAAACCACTTGATCAAGCTGAAAGCCAGTGCCGAGGTTGCCAGCAGTGCGCCAACGCCGGCGGCGACAATAGCAATCTGCAGCGCCAGGGCCAGCTGCAGACCGATGACACTCCAGTAGCCGCGACAGAAGCCGTACTGCAGCCCGCAGGACATTGAGGCAATAGCCCCCGCGCCCGGTGACAAGCTGATCACCCAGCAGGCAGCAAAGAAGGCAAGCCAGGTCTCGAAGGCCATATTTGCACTCGCTGAAAAACCAAGGGCAGGCTTCGCAGCCTACCCTATGGAATGAAACTGACCCAGTCGCCCGGACAGTTACAGCCTCAGTCTGGCATCTCTTTACGCAGCTTAACGGCGGCGTGTTTCTTGGCCATGGCACCGCGCAAGCGAATGTTGATGGCTTCGACTGCCAGCGAGAAGGCCATGGCGAAATACACGTAACCCTTGGGCATGTGCACGCCAAACGCTTCGGCAATCAGCACGGTGCCGACCACGATCAGGAACGACAGCGCCAGTATCTTCAGCGATGGGTGCTTCTCGATAAAGTCGCTGATGGTGCCGGCAGCCAGCATCATCACCAACACCGAGATGACGATAGCGGCAACCATCACCGGCACATGCTGCACCAGGCCGACGGCGGTGATCACCGAGTCGAGGGAGAATATGATGTCGATAATGGCGATCTGGATAATGATGCCCATAAAGCCATAAACCTTAGCGCCAGGCTGACCCGCCTCTTCTTCGCCTTCGAGGCTGGTGAAGATCTCCATGGTGCTTTTGAACAACAAAAACAGGCCACCGAAGAATAGGATCAAGTCACGCCCGGAAATACCCTGACCGAACACCTCAAACAGATCGGTCGTCAGGCGCATCACCCAAGTGATCGACAGCAACAGCAAGATCCGCGTGCCCATCGCCAGCGCCAAGCCGAAGAAACGACCTTTGGCCTGCTGCTCTTTCGGCAGGCGGGCGACCAGAATCGAGATGAAGATGATGTTGTCGATACCGAGAACAATCTCCAGGGCGGTCAGGGTTAAAAAAGCCACCCAGATCTGCGGATCCATCAGCCATTCCATGTGTACGTGCCTCAATAGTAGGGATTAAAACGGCGCATTAGACTACAGCCGCTGTCAGTCAACTTGCGCCAATTGCAACTCAAGTTGTTCTAAATGTTCCAGTGCTTCCATCCAGGACTCTTCCAGCTCGCCTTCACGCACTTTCAGGCGGGCCTGCTCGGCCAATAAGTCGCGCAGCTCATCTTTGCGCGCAGCCTCATAAACGGCAGCGTCACCGAGTTTGCTCTCGACTAGCGCCAGCTGTTCGTGCAGTTGACCGAGGGCTTTCTCGAGCTTCTCGGCCTCGCGCTTATGCGGTGCCAGCTGCTGGCGCAACACCGCCGCCGCCTGGCGTTGGGCACGTTTGTCGGTCTTGTCGGCGGCCGGTTCGGTGCTGCTGCCCGCCGGCATTTGCCTAGCGCGGAAGTCCACCAACCAGCGGGCGTAGTCTTCCAGGTCGCCGTCAAACTCCTGAATCTGCCCATCGGCCACCAGAAGGAACTCATCGGTGGTGCTCTTCAGCAGATGGCGATCGTGAGAAACCACCAATACCGCGCCGGCGAAATCTTGCAGGGCCATGGTCAGCGCCAGGCGCATGTCCAGATCCAAGTGGTTGGTCGGCTCATCGAGCAGCAGCAGGTTGGGCTTGCCCCAGGCGATCAGCGCCAACGCCAGACGGGCTTTCTCGCCACCGGAGAAGTTCACCACCGGCTCGTCGGCGCGCGGCCCACGAAAGTCAAAGCCACCGAGAAAATCGCGCAACACTTGCTCGCGCTCGGTAGGGGCCAGACGCTGCACATGCAGCAGCGGGCTGGCGCGGTCATCCAGCGAATCCAGCTGATGCTGGGCGAAGTAGCCGACCACCAAATTCTCGCCGCGCTGCAGATGGCCGGCAATCGGTTCCAGCTCGGCCGCCAGGGTCTTGATCAGGGTCGACTTACCGGCGCCATTCGGACCGAGCAAACCGATCCGCGCACCGGGCACCAGTTGCAGCTTGACCTTCGACAGCACCACCTTGTCGCCATAGCCGAGCTGCGCATCGCTTAAATCCAGCAGCGGACTGGAGATTTTATCGGCTTCGCGAAAGCAAAAATCGAACGGCGAATCGACGTGCGCCGGCGCCAGTTCTTCCAGTCGCTCCAGCGCCTTGATGCGGCTCTGGGCCTGACGTGCCTTGGTGGCCTGGGCCTTGAAGCGGGCAATGAATTTTTCCATGTGCGCGCGCTGCGCTTGCTGCTTGTCGAACGCCTGTTGCTGCTGGGCCAAACGCTCGGCGCGGGCGCGCTCAAAAGCCGAGTAACCGCCGCGATACAGGGTTAGCTTTTGCTGTTCGAGGTGGGCGATGTTATCCACCACCGCATCGAGAAAATCACGATCGTGGGAAATCAGCAGCAAGGTGCCCGGATAGCTCTTCAGCCAGCCTTCCAGCCAGATGATCGCATCCAAATCCAAGTGGTTGGTGGGCTCATCGAGCAGCAGCAGGTCGGACGGGCACATCAGCGCTTGGGCGAGGTTCAAGCGCATCCGCCAGCCGCCGGAGAAGTCGCCGACCGGCTGAGTCATCTGCGGGTTGCTAAAGCCCAAACCGGCCAGCAGCTTGCGTGCCCGAGCATCGGCACTGTAGCCGTCGGCCGAATCCAGCTCGGCATGCAGCCGGGCCTGCGCGGTGCCATCATGGATGGCTTCCGCCGCGGCTAAATCGCGCTGCACCTGACGCAGGCGCAAATCGCCATCCAGCACGTAGTCGACGGCCAAGCGCTCGAGCGTCTCGACCTCTTGGCGCATATGCGCGATACGCCAGTCGGCCGGCACCAAACAGTTGCCGGCATCGGGCGTTAATTCGCCACGCAGCAGGGCAAACAGGCTGGATTTACCGGCGCCATTGGCACCAATCAGGCCGACTTTATGGCCTGGGTGCAGGGTCAGCTCGGCGTCTTCTAGCAGACGCAGCGGGCCACGCTGTAGAGTGAGGTTTTCTAGTCGTATCATAATGGCGGCGGAGTCTATCAGCTTCGCCCCAGTATTGCCCGGGAAGCACCATGCCTTCTGACCTGTGGAATTTTGCTCAACGCCTGTATGGGCGCCCAAACGTCGAATCGGCCTGCATGCAGCTGCAAAGCGCCGGGGCCGACGTTTGCCTGCTGCTGTGCGCCTGCTGGCTCGAACAATCGGCTCAGGTCTATAGCCCACAGCGTTGCCAGCAGCTGCAAGCGCTTGCCCAGCCCTGGCAACAGCAAGTGGTCACACCGCTCAGGCAACTACGGCAAAGCTGGCGCACGGCGGCGCAGCAACAGCCAGAGCTGGCTATTTTGCGTGAACAATTAAAGGATTTAGAACAACAGGGCGAACGCCAACTGTTGCTGCAACTACAAGCCTGCGCCCTGAGTTGGCCGGCTTTGGACGGCGCCGCTGCCAGCGACTGGCTTGCGCCATTAGCCGCTGGAGCCACGCCACTCGACGCGCTGCAAGTGCTGCGCGCCGAGGCTCAGCAGGCTTAAGAAGCGCTGCTGACTGGTGCAGTAGCACCATTGCCGCTCGCTGGGGCAGCAGCCGCAGTGGTGGCAACCGGCTTGCTGACAACAGCCGCAGGCTTAACCACAGCTTTAGCCGCTGGCTTAGGAGCCGCTTTAGCGACAGCTTTGACCGGAGCCTTGACCGCAGCAGGTTTGGCAACTGGCTTGGCCACCGCTTTAACTGCAGGTTTGGCCGGGGCTTTAGCGACCGGTTTAGCCACTGGCTTGGCGGCAACCGGTTTGGCTACTGCAGCGGCCTTGGCAGCCGGCTTGGCCGGTGCTTTACGGGCCGCGGGCTTGGCAGCTACCGGCTTGGCGGCAGTGGCAGTTTTGCTGACCGCTTTAACGGCAGGCTTAGCGGCTGGCTTGGCCGCTGGCTTAATGGCAACAGCGGCGGTTTTTGCCAAGCGGGCGTTCAACACCTTGCTGACGGCCTCTTTTACTTTGCCGATACCTTGGGCCAATTTCAGGCTTTCTTGGGCATCACGCTTAAGCTCGGCGATATAGGCACGGGTCTCGGCTTGACGCTCTTGCAGGCCATCCAGCAAAGCCTCCAGATCGGCAATCACCAGTTTGCTTTTAGCTTGCGACTTGGCCTTGCCAGCGACAGCCGCGTCTTGCAGTTTTACCCGCGCGGTGTGCAGTAAATCCTGGCCTTTGCCGCGCTGTTTCTCCAGCTTAGCCAGGAGCTTTTCCGCATCAACCAAGGCGCCAGTGCAGGCGTTCTCGAGATGCTCAAGCAGGCTATGGGAAAGGTTTTGCAGCAAATGCAAAGGGGTAGTAACGGCGTTCTTCTTGGCCGACATAGCGGGCCTCCTAGCTGGCGGGTGTGCGCCCATACTAGACGCCTGTGCGGTCAAGCGCCAAGCCCAGCGTTGAGGCGGCGCCCACTACTGGCATAATCAGCGGCACAGTCACCCGGAGAACTCGCTCATGCTGCGTCGCTTGCCGTTATTATTTTGCCTGCTGTCTACGCAGCTAATGGCCGCCAACCCGGAGACCGATCACGACCTTGCCTACAGCCTGGGCGTGCGCCTGGGTGAGCGTTTGCGCGCCGAGGTGCCCGACTTGCAGTTGCAAGCCTTGCTCGACGGCTTGCGCCAAGCGTATCGCGGCGAACCGCTGGCGTTGAAAAGTGCACGCATCGAACAACTGCTCGCCGAGCACGAAGAGCGTTTGGCCGCCGCCCCCAACAATGCAGAGCCGGCTATCCGTGCGGAAAAACTGTTTCTGATCAACGAGAAAGCCAAGGCCGGCATCCGCGAATTAGCCGGCGGAATTTTACTGACCGAATTACGCCCAGGCACTGGCGCCAAACCGAAAGCCAGCGGCCGAGTACAGGTGCGCTATGTCGGACGCTTGGCCGATGGCAGTGTGTTTGATCAAAACGAGCAGCCGCAGTGGTTTCGCTTGGACAGCGTGATCAGCGGTTGGCGACTGGCGTTGCAGGAGATGCCCAGCGGGGCAAAGTGGCGCTTGGTAATACCTTCAGCCCAAGCTTATGGGGCCGAAGGCGCTGGCGATCTGATTCCGCCTTACGCGCCACTGGTGTTTGAAGTAGAGCTATTAGGGACCGCTGACTGAAGCACCGGCCCACGTCTATCTGCAGCGCTTAATTAGCCGCTACGGCCTGCTCTTGATGGGACTGCTGAGGCAGCCCACGCGCGAGCTTGCGCAGTCATTTAATTAGCCGCTACGGCCTGTTCTTGATGGGAGTTGTGCAGCACTTCAATCAGGCAATCTTCCAGCTCAAAACGTTCGTGCAACATCTGCCCCAAACGCTTTAGCTCGGCATTCAACGAAACGCTATCGTGGTTATCGCCGTTGTCACAATGGTCGTTAAACACCAGGGCGGCTTCGGTGATGGCTTCGATTCGAGGGTAGATTTGCTTGGCCAACTCCAGCCCACGTACGTCGCCAAAGGCTTTGGCTTCGCTGGTGAGTTGCTCGTAGACTTCGAAGTGCCCAGCCGAAACGTAATCGACCAGAATCTCACAGAATTTTTGCACCGCTGCCGCATTCGCGACTGCCGGCTGTGGCGCGTCATCGAGCACGCTATAAGCCGAGACCAATTCATGCCGCTCTTGCAGCCAGCGGTCGATCAGCAGGTGAACCCCACCCCAGCGTTCTTGGGCGTTTTGGCAGTTATCAAGCATGGCAATCTCACTTCCCTTATTAGGTACTGCTGTTTTACGTCTGCGCCCAACAAAATTTTGTCGTTTAGCGCTTGAGCGTGGGAAGGCACCGCTAAACTGGCAATTTCCCGGCGGTACTTGGAGCCAGATTATGCTCGGGTCGCAGTGGCATCAAGCCACCGCTCCGAGAAACTTTCATACAAGCGTTTAATTAATTGCGGCGCAGAAGTTGATACAGACTGAACAGAACCATGGCGGCAAACGCCAGCAAGCTCCACTCTGGAATGCTCATACCAAACAGCGTCCAGTTGACTTCGGCGCAGTCTGCCGAGCCATGCAAAACCAGCCGAATAATGTCCTGAAATGGCAGCGCTTGCATCATGTAGTCCAGGCTTGGCAGGCAGGCAGGCAACTGATCCGCCGGCACATTTTGCAGCCACACCTGGCGCCCGGCGGTGCCGGCGCCGGCTGCCGCACTCAGCAGCGCTAAAACCGCATAACCACGCTGACCGCCGCGACCCGGTGCATGCACGGCCGCCAACAGGCAAATCAAGCCGAACACAATCACGCACACGCGCTGCACTATGCACAGCGGACAGGGTTGCTGACCGAGTACGTGCTCCAGATACAGGGCGCCACCCATGGTTGCGAGGCAAAAGATAAAGGCGGCGAAAAATAACGAACGCGGGCTGGCCAGAGACATGGCAGTTCCGTAGATAGCTGAAAGGGCGCTTACGGTAGAGCAAAGCCGGCGCGCCTTTCAAGCCATATAACGGCCCAGGCCACGGTGCTCATCCGCACAATCACACCTTGCGTCTGATTAACCGCGCAACTGAGCGGGTAAATACGCGCGCTCAGTTGCCGATCTCAGGGCTACACCAACGTCGGTAAAGGCAGCTTCGGCAGATGCTGCTCAAGCAACCCCAGACCTTCCTGGAACAGCTGATTACTGCGGGCAATTTCCCCCTGATGGGCCAGCAGACGCGCCAGCTCGGCGCAGCTTTGCGCACTTCGGGACTGCGCCAGACTGGCTTCCAGATAATCGCGGGCCTTGCCCCACAAGCGGTTTTGCAAGCACAAACGTCCCAAGGCCAGCAGCAACTGTGGATCATTCGGCTGCTGCTTGAGCCAGCCCTCGGCCGCCTGTAGCTGCCGCGTCGGATCACTGCCACAGAGGATGCCGTACAACGCCACCAAGCTGGCGTCGTAGTGCCGCTTGAGCGCCGTGCGTAGCAGCTCTTCGGCCTCTTGCTCCGCGCCCAGCACGCGCAGCTGCTCGGCATATGCCAGCAATAGTTGCGGCTCTTGGCGCTGGGCGTTCGACAATTGTTGCCAGGCCTGGGTCAGCGGCTGCAGGCTCGCCGCACCGGTGTCCACCCCACTCTGCCCAGCCAGCGCCAAGCGCGCACGCCAAGCCCGACGCTCCAACTCCAGCAACTCGGGTTCGGCTAAGGCTTTGTTTTTGCGCAGTTCTGGCAACAAACCGAGCAGCGCCGACCAGTCGCCCTGTTGCTCGTACAGCGCCTGCAACTGACGTAACACCTGACGGTGACGCGGATGACGTTCACGCATCGCCTGCAAGGTTTCCAAGGCGGCGGCAGGCTCCCCACGCCCCACCTGCAACTCGGCATGGGCCAAGGCAATCGCCAATTCGGCCTGCGGCTGACGCGCTAACGCCCGCTCGAGCAAGCCGTCGCTCTCTGCATAGCGGCCCAGTTCTTGCGCCGCACGGGCGGCACCGAGGTAGTGCATCAAGGGTTGCGGCTCAGCTTCGGCGGCGCGGCGCAAATGCCGCAACGCCCGCTCCCAACGGCCCTCGGACAAATCCAGCAAACCTTGCTCGGCCGACATCTGCGCGCGCCGGCTGCGATTGCGCCGTGACCAGGGATTGGCCACCCGCCCGGAAGCCGTCAATAAACGCCACGCCAAACGCACGGCATAAACCACGGCCCACAGGGTGGCCAACAGCGCCAGCGTGCCCCACAGGCTCGACTCATAGCGAAAGCCCTTGTAGGCCACCAGCACGTAACCCGGCTGTTGGATGTACGTCACGCCATAGGCCGCAGCCGCCAGCACCACCAGCAATAACAGCAGCAGCAAAAGAATCCGCTTCATGGGCTGGACTCCTCCAGCGCACCGTCAAGCATGGGCTCGCTGGCCGGCGCCGGACCCGACTCACGCAGTTGCACATAAGCCTGCAACGCCGCCATGGACTGGGTTAAATCCGGCATGGCGACGCTGACCGGCTGGGTCAGCAGCTCGGCGAGGCGATTGCGCAGCCCCTGCACTTCGGGATTGTCTTGATTGAACTGGTCATTCAACACGTCCCGCGCCTGTTGCAGCGACTGCTGATAAACCCCGCTGTCGCCATTTAACGCGCCCCACTGCGCTTGCTCCAACGCCAAGGTCAGGGCTAGACGAACTTGCGCCAGACTTTGTCCGGCCAGTAGCGGGCGAATATCCTGGGCGGCGCTGAAGTCGATGCGAAAGTAGTGCGAGAGCTGTTCCAGCCACTGCACCCAACGGCTGCTGCCATCGCCCTCGGCAGCCAGACTGGCGAGCACGCCGCCGGTGTCGGCGAATGCCGGGGTTTGCGGATTAAGCTGGGCGACTTGGGCGCGCAAGGCACCCAGCTGCAAGAACAATCCGGTGCGATCCGGCTGTTGCAAGCTGCGCAGCGCTTCCAGGCTTTTGGCCAGCTCGCCACGGGCGGCGAAGGCGGCCGGATCGTCTTGCTCGCGCAAGATATCGTCGGCGGTCTGCACCAAGGCTTTGGCGCCGTTTACTTCCTGCAAGGCGGACAGTCGCAAACTGGCCAATCGCAGCAAATGCTCGGCCTCGGCCAAGCGCCAATCTTGCCGGCTGGCATTCAGCACGTTATCCAAGCGCACGCTCAAACGCTGCTGATCGCCCTGCACGCTGGCCAGTAACCGCTGGCGCTCGGCCAACTCATCGGCCGAGGGCAATTGCGCAAGCTGCGCCGTCAGGCTTTGCTCGCGCTGGCTTAGCCGTTGTGCTTGGGCTTGCGCCTCGGCGAGCTGGGTTTGCTGCTGTTGCGTCTGCACCTGCAGGCTACGCAGTTGCCACAGGCCCCAACCGGATGCACCGACGCCAGCCAGCGCCAGCAACAACGCCAAGGGGGCTAAACCACGCCCGCGCGGCGTAATGGTGGGAGCGACACTCGGCGTACTTGGTACGCTTTGCAGATCGTCTTGCGGGGTTGTTTGGCTCACGTATCCATCCTTTGTATTAGGGCGCGGGCGCGGGCTGTGCCCGCAACGCCGCCAACAACGCCGTGGCACTCGCACCACAGCAATCCAGCACAATCTCGGCGCCCGCCGCGCGGGCTTGTTCGGCCACCCGCGCACTGGGCACAAACAACGGTAACCGGGCCACCTGCGGCCAAGCCGCGCCGGCCAGTTGCAACAGGTGAGCAAAGCCTTCACCGCTGCTGACTGAGATGCCATTCAGGCGCTGCGCAGTTAACTGCTCAATCAGTAGCGCCGGCGGATAAGCCGGCAGGCTACGGCGATAGAGTTGCAGATAGTCGACCGTCACGCCTTGGCCGCGCAAGCGTTCGGCGATGAATTCGCGGCCACCCTCGCCGCGCATAATCAACACCCGCGGACTGTGGACTGTGAGTGCCGCGCTCAGTTCCGGCATGGCCAGCAACGCCTCGCTGGCATCGCCCTCGGCGGGATACATTGCGCTGAGGCCGTGCTCTTGAAGAATTTGCGCGCTAGCCGCGCCGACCGCGAACCAGCTGGGGGCCAGCGGTGACTGCGGCCAATAGCGATCCAGCAAGACCAGGCCCAAACGCGCCGCCGGCTTGCTGACCACTATCACCGCGCAATAACGCTCCAGATTCAGGATCAGCGCGCGCTGTTCGGCGCTTTCGGTCAGTGCTTCAATCTGTAGCAGCGGCAGGCTGTAACTGAACACACCCTGCGCGGCCAAAGTGGCGGCTAGCTGCGCCGACTCATCAGCCGGGCGGGTCAGCAGCAGCCGCCAGGCTGTCACTCTTGACCGGCCTCGCCATACACGGCCGCTAGGATATCGGCCGCGCCCTGCGCCAGTAGCGCTTCGGCGACCTGCACACCCAGCGCTTCGGCATCCACGCTAGCCGCTCGTGCCTCGGCGCGCAGCAACTGGCTGCCGTCGGGCTGACCGACCAAGCCGCGCAGCCACAACTGTTCACCTTCCAGCAACGCATAACAGGCAATCGGCACTTGGCAGCCGCCGTTCAGGTGCTTGTTCAGCGCCCGCTCGGCGGTCACCCGCAAGGCGGTCTCGCGGTGATGCAGCGGTGCCAACAGGGCATGAATCGCAAGGTCGGCGCTGCGGCATTCGATACCGACCGCGCCCTGGCCACCGGCCGGCAAACTGGCTTCAACACTGATCGAGGCGCGAATCCGCGCGGCAAAACCGAGGCGGATCAAGCCGGCGGCGGCGAGGATGATGGCGTCGTATTCGCCGGCATCCAACTTGGCCAGGCGGGTGTTGACGTTGCCGCGCAGGAAGTGGATTTTCAGGTCAGGACGCAACGCCAATAACTGCGCCTGACGACGCAAGCTGGAGGTGCCGACCACGCTACCGGCGGGTAACTCCGCGAGGCTGGCGAAGGTGTTGGAGACGAAAGCATCGCGCGGATCTTCCCGCTCACAGATGCAATACAGACCGAGCCCTGCGGGAAAATCCATCGGCACATCTTTCATCGAGTGCACGGCGATGTCGGCCTCGTTCTCCAGCAAGGCGGTTTCCAGCTCTTTGACGAACAGCCCCTTACCGCCGATTTTCGACAAAGGCGAGTCGAGCAGTTTGTCGCCGCGACTGACCATCGGCACCAAGCTGACGCTCAGCCCCGGGTGCGCCTGCTCGAGGCTGGCCTTAACGAATTCGGCCTGCCAGAGGGCGAGGGCACTTTTGCGGGTGGCGATGCGGATTTCGCGGATGGACATGACGGCTCTCAAAACGAATGAACGCCAGCATGATAAGGCAGCCCGGCGGGCGGTGCACCCACCGCAATCGGCTGGGTGCAAACCACTGGGGCAGACCTGTGAGGTTAACTCAGAGGTGATTCATCAACTTGCGCACGCCTGCCACATGCCGGCGACTGACGATCAACGGGTCACCATTCAGACCGCGTAAAAACAGCTGGAAGTGCCCCAGAGGTGTACGCTGCAGGCGCTCGATGCGCTCGCGGGCGACCAGCGCATTGCGATGGATGCGCACAAACCGGTCACCAAATTCGTCTTCCAGGGATTTCAGCGGCTCATCCAGTAACACCTCGCCACCCTCATGGCGCAGGGTCACGTACTTGTGATCGGCGATAAAGAAAATCACATGTTCCAGCGGAATCAACTCGATACCCTTACGGGTGCGCGCACTGATATGGCTGCGCGGGGCGCCGCTGTGATCGAGCGCCGGCCGAGTCAGGGCCGCCAGCTGCACACGATTGGGCCGCTCGGCTTTTTTCAATGCCTCACTCAACGCCTCCGGGCGCACCGGTTTAACCAAATAGCCCACCGCACTGACCTGAAAGGCCTCAAGGGCAAATTCGTCATGGGCAGTGCAAAAAATTACCGCCGGTGGCGCCTCGCGCTCACAGAGCTTGGCCGCGACCTGCAAACCATCCAGGCCCGGCATGCGGATATCCAGCAACACCACATCGGGTTTAAGGCTATCAATCAGCGCCAAGGCTTCAAGGCCATTGCTGGCGCACGGCTGCAGTACACGGCAACCATCCAGCTCGGCCACCATGCGGCTTAGTCGCTCGCGGGCCAGGGGCTCGTCATCAACGATCAGGACATTCATATAGCTAGGGCTTCCTGCGTGGGTCTCGCACAAGCATAGCGTAGACAAGTAAAGTGCCGTCCGTCACGCCGTTCCACACTAAGACTGGCACTTGGGCCAAAAAGTGCAGCCAGGCGTGCATCAATATTGGCTAATGCCTGATGAGTGCCGCGCGAAGGGGGTGCCTCAACGGCAGCGTCGTAGGGGCTACTGACGCAGAGCCGGAACACCCCAGCGGTATATTCGGCCTCGATACTCACCAAGCCGCCTTCAATACGCGGCTGTATGCCATAGATCAAAGCGTTTTCCAGCAGCGGCTGCAAGGTCAACTGCGGGATCGGCAAGTCTGCCGGCACGCTGTCCACCTGCCAATCCAACTGCAGCCGCTCGCCGAGGCGGTATTGCTCAATCGACAGGTAGCGTTTAGACAGTTCCAGCTCGTCGCTCCAGCTCACCAGATTGCCCGGCTTGGCCAAGCTGGCGCGAAACAAGTCGGACAAATCCAGCACCGCCTGCTCGGCTTTAAACGGGTCGATAGTCACCAGGCTGGCGATGCTATTGAGGCTATTGAACAAGAAGTGCGGGCGAATCCGCGCTTGCAACGACTCCAACCGCGCGCGTAATTCGGCCTGCTGCTGACGCCGCCACTGGCTCTGCAAATAAAAATAGCGCAGCAACAAGGCCGACATAATCAAGCCGATCAGGCCGTGGCGCAGGTACAGATTAACCTCGCCATCGCGCTGCAACGGCCCACCTAACTGGTAATAGTCGGCCACCGCCGTGCAAGCCACGGTCAAACCGACCACCACCACACTGCAGCAGATACCCGCCAACCAGGCTGGCAACCCGGCCAGCCAAGGGCGCAAGCGGCACAGCAACGCGGCGCTGAGCAACACTATCCATTGCGCGAACAACGAGGTCAGGGCCAGCCTGACCCAGTTAAAGCCGGCATGCATGGGCTCGGCCAGCACCAGCACCAGCACCAGCAGCTCGGCGAGCAACACCAAGACCAGCAACGCCTCCGGCAAGCACAGCTCGGGAAGGAAGAAGTCATCCTCAATCGGCGCCGCCACACGCCCTTTATTCAGCCAGTTAGTTTGCATCCGCTGAGTGTCCCTGTGCTTGCCTGCGCCAGCAAGTTAGCCAGCCGCGACTGGTTAAAATAAATCACCGAAATGCCGTTTATTCGCTTAAAGCGTGATTCAAGCGACTTAATCCAGGCGTCGCGCCTAGCAGCCTGTCGGGCTTAGGCGTCCGTAGCGAGGGAAAGACCGGTTTGAGGCAGTTTTTGCGCTCTTTCGAGGCGAATAGTCATTCTATTCAACGCCTCTCTATTTACAAAAAAAAGCGCAAAAAATGACCAAGTCCGGCTTTTCCGCAGTAGGACAGACCTAAGCCCGACAGGCTGCCACGCAAAGCACAACCACGATTCTCCGGCTGAGCCTGTTATTATTGCGCAACTTTTTTGCCGTGCAGGCCATCAACAGTGGCGCTGCGATTTTTCTGCATTCGCGAGAGCATGCCATGAGCGTTGAGCAAACCAACCAGTCCTGGGGCGGTCGTTTCAGTGAGCCCGTCGACGCCTTTGTCGCCCGTTTTACCGCCTCGGTCGGCTTCGACAAGCGCCTCTACAAGCACGACATCATGGGCTCCATCGCCCACGCGACCATGCTGGCCAAGGTCGGCGTGCTGACGGTTGACGAGCGCGACGCCATCGAAGCCGGCCTGAAACAAATCCAGACCGAAATCGAAGCCGGCCAATTTGACTGGCGCGTCGATCTGGAAGACGTGCATATGAACATCGAGGCGCGGCTCACCGACCGCATCGGCGTCACCGGCAAAAAACTGCACACCGGCCGTAGCCGTAACGACCAGGTGGCCACCGACATTCGCCTGTGGCTGCGCGATGAGATCGACCTGATCCTGGCGGAAATCACTCGCCTGCAACAAGGTTTGCTTGGCTTGGCGGCGGCGGAATCCGAGACCATCATGCCCGGTTTCACCCACCTGCAGACCGCCCAGCCGGTGATCTTCGGCCATCATCTGCTGGCCTGGTTCGAGATGCTCGCGCGCGACTACGAGCGTCTGGTCGATTGCCGCAAGCGCGCCAATCGCATGCCGCTCGGCTCCGCCGCACTGGCCGGCACCACCTACCCGATCGACCGCGAACTGACCGCGCAACTGCTGGGCTTCGACGCCGTCGGCGGTAACTCCTTGGACGGCGTGTCCGACCGCGATTTCGCCATCGAGTTCTGCGCCGCCGCCAGCATCGCCATGATGCACTTGTCGCGCTTCTCCGAAGAACTGGTGCTGTGGACCTCGGCGCAGTTTCGCTTTATCGACCTGCCGGATCGTTTTTGCACCGGCTCCTCGATCATGCCGCAAAAGAAAAACCCCGACGTTCCCGAGTTGGTGCGCGGCAAAAGCGGCCGGGTGTTCGGCGCACTGATGGGCCTCTTGACCCTGATGAAAGGCCAACCGTTGGCCTACAACAAAGACAACCAAGAAGACAAAGAGCCGCTGTTCGACGCCGCCGACACCCTGCGCGACTCGCTGCGCGCCTTCGCCGACATGGTCCCGGCCATCAAGCCCAAGCGCGAAGTGATGCGCGAAGCGGCGCTGCGCGGTTTCTCCACCGCCACCGATCTTGCCGATTACCTGGTACGCAAAGGCCTGCCGTTCCGCGATTGCCACGAGATCGTCGGCCACGCAGTGAAGTACGGCGTCGAAACCGGCAAAGACTTGGCCGAAATGAGCTTGGCGGAACTGCGCGGCTTCAGTGAGCAGATCGACGACGATGTGTTCGCCGTGCTGACCCTTGAAGGCTCGGTAAACGCCCGCGACCATATCGGCGGCACCGCACCCAACCAGGTACGCGCCGCCATCGTCCGTGGTCAGGCCTTGCTGGCCAGTCGCTAAACCTATCGCTCAGACCCGGCCGAGCGGGGGTCTGAGCAATAGCGCGCAACCGCTAACAGGCCATTGAAAAATGTAGCGAGCGACGGTTAGGCAAGGCGAAATCAGCCGAAAAAGCGCAGTGTACGAGCAGTACATGAGCATTTTGAGGCGGATTTCAACGCCGCATAGCCGAGCGCAGTAGTTTTTCAACGGCCTGCTAAAGCCGCTTACCAATCCAGCGAATAACTAACCGCCAGGGTGCGCCCCTCGGCATTTGGGAAGGGCTCGCGGGCATTGGCCTGGGTGAACAAATTCTCATAGGTCAGATTGCCCAGGTTGTAGATGCCGCCGTCCAGGCGGCCGGTCGGTAACTCCAGCGAGCCGAGCAGATCGACCAGGGTATAGCCGTCGATGTCGCGGCCGGTGCCGTCTTTGGCAGCGCCGCTGTAGTCGGCCAACTGCATGGCCTGCAGGCGCAGGTTGTAGCTGTCCTGGCTATAGCCGGCGAAGACCGTGGTTTTCGCCGGCGACACCCGGGTCGCCGGCAGGTCCAACCATTGGCCGTCTTGCTTGGTTTCGCCCTTAGTCCAAGCGTAGGTGCCACCCACCGACCAATGCTCAACCGGGTAGTAGGTCAGGCTGCTCTCCACCCCGCGCACCCGCTCTTGTTGATTAACCAGACGCAGCACCCGGTCGGTCGCATCGTAATACTGGGTCACATCCGAGGTGTTTTCGTAGACCGTCACTGCCGCCTGCCATTGCTGCCAGTCGCCACGCCAGCCGGCCTCATAGCTGTTGACCTTGATCGCCTGGGCATTCAGGGTCTGGATATCGAAGCGGCTGTTCACGTCGCGCAAGAAGCGCTGCACATCTGGCAGCGAGAAGCCTTGGCTGAAGTTGACGAACAAATCCTGCTGCTGGCTCAGGTGATACACCGCGCCGAGGTTGTACAGCGTGTCGTCATACTTGAGGGTGCCGCCCGGCAGGGTCGCCCGCTTGCCGGTCTGCCAGATTTCACCGTAGGCGATGCTGTCCGCCACATCGGCCTCGATCCATTCACGGCGCACGCCGCCGCGCAGGGTCCAGTCGGCAATATCCCAGGACATTTGCCCGAACAGCGCCTTGGTAGCGGTTTCTACATCCGGGCCAAGCTCATAGGTGGTGCCGGTTTTGTGGTACTCCAGGCCGTTGATGGCATAGCGGTCGCCGCGCTGGCGGCTGCGCTCATTCTGATAATCCGCGCCCCACACCAGGTTACCGCTGGCCGCGCCGATCGGCGGCAAGGGGCTGTCGACTGCGGCGCGCAAGCCAAAAATATCTTGCACGCTGTTGTTATCCGAAACCCCGGCCTTGCCGCGCGGACGATCCGGAAAAAACAGCGCATCGGCGCGGCGCCAGTAGCTTTCCACCAGCAGGCCCTGGCCGTAAAGGTCCTGATCGCTGTAATTGAGGTTGATCGCCTGGTTATGGGTGTAGGGCTGATCGGCCAGTTTCAGGCCTTTGACCGCCACTGCTTCACCGTCGACTGAGCGCTGGGTATAGTCGCTGTCTTGCTGGTCCTTATAGTCCTGCAACGACAAGCTGAGCTTTTTATCCGGGTCGATGGCGTAACCGAAGCGCCCCTGCAGGTCATAGGTTTCGGTGTCCATGGCGCTGCCCTGGGAGGTGTCCTGGGGAATACGCTGGCCAGCGCCGTCGAACTGGTCATTGCGCTGGGTGAGGTCGGCCGACAAATACCAATCGAGGTCCTGATTACGCCCCGTGGCACTCTGAAACGCCTCATAGGCCAAGCCCTTGGCGTTGAGGTTATTGGCGCTGGTCAAACCAACGCGGCTGCTGAGCGCCAAGTCCTGACCCTGATTGCGCTTGGTGATGATATTGATAACCCCGCCCGAAGCACCGGCGCCATAAATGCTGCTGGCCCCGGAGATCACCTCGATCCGCTCGATGCTGGCCGGGGCGATGCTGTTGAGTTGGCGGAAGTTATCCCGGCTGGCGTTTTGTGAGACGCCATCGATCAACACCAGCATGTTGCGCCCGCGCAGGGTTTGCCCGAAGTTGCTCATACCGCCGCTGGAGGGTGCCAGGCCCGGCACCAGTTGCCCGAGAATATCGGCGACCTTGCGCCCGGCGCCGCTTTGCTGGCGCAGTTGCTGCTCGTCGATGACCTGCACCGAACCTGGAATCGAGGCAATGCTGGCCGCGCTGCGGGTGGCCGAGACCACGCTTTCCGACAAGCTCAAGGCCTCGGCGGGCGGCGGAGTTTCGGCCGCCAGCAAAGGGTTCAGCGGGCTAAGCAGGGGCAGCAGAATGGCAAGTTGAGTGGGTTTCATAGTTCTTTCTGTTCAGGTGTTAAAGGGCAAACCAGAGCATCTGGCGCCAAGGCACGCGAACGGATCAGGCGGATGCCCAGAGCCGCAAGCGCGTAAGTGAGAGCCACCAGCCAGAAGCTGTAAGCCAGCCCCGCCAGTTGCATGCCGAGGGCGCCCAACAGGGTGCCGAGCAAGGCGCCGGCCTTGGCCGCGCTGTTGCCCAAGCCGAGGGCGAAACCTTGCTGATTAGCGGCCACTCGGTTGGCGATCAGCGCATAGGCGACCGGCAGTAACGCGCCCTGCCACAGGCCCCAGAGCAAGCGACTGGCAATGAAGCCGAGCCAGCCACTGGCCAACGCGGTGAGTGCCAGGGTCAGGGCGCAGAGCCAGGCCACCCCTTCCACCACCCGCAGGGTTTGCGCCGGTTGCCAGCGATCAAACAAGCGTCCCCACAACGGCGCCGACAGCGCCAGGGTGACGGCACTGGCGGCGTAACTGGCCCCGATCAGCCAGCCTGGCGCGTGCAGAATCTCGGCGACATACAGGGCGTAGAACGACTGCGGCATCATCTTCGCCGCCTGCACCAGCACGATGATCGCCAAGATCCCGGCCAGCCAACCGCTGGGCAGCTTGCTCGGCGCTGGCGGGCTGCTCGGCCGTGACTCTGGTCTGTCCGCCGGCAAGCCGAGACTGAGCAGTCCGCAGAGCAGGCAAATCAGTGCTGCGCCAACACAGAGCGCGGCAAAGCCCGAGACATCCATCAGCCAGCCGCCCAGCACCGGGCCAACCAGGGAGCCGACGGCGGTGGCCGATTGCAACCGGGCCAGCACCAGGCCACGGCCGACACCGGCATAGCAGGCCAAGGCATAGGCCTGGGCGGCGGCGATGAAGCCGGCCAGCGCCCCCTGCAGGGTACGAATGGCCACCAGCAACCAAGGGTCCAGCGTGATCGCCGCCAAGCCCTGGCACAGCGCCAACGCCAGCAGCGCTCGCAGGATCATCGGCTTGTGCCCGGTGCTGTCGCCCAAACGCCCCCACAGCGGGGTCAGCAACATCGCCGCGAGCATAGGCCCGGCATACACCAGCGCCGACAGCAGTGCGGTGTACTGGGCCTGCGCCGGGCCGAGCAACGCCTGGATCTGCAACGGCCAGAACGGCCCGCTCATCTCCATGGCCGCCATCGAAACCAACTGGATCAGCACCAGCAGTCGCAATGACGAGCCCCTAGCCGCCATGGGTGGCGTGGCGCAGCGGATTGCTCAGGCGCCCAACTATGTCGACATGGCTGTCGGCCAGGCGCATGCGGATAAAAGCCTTGGCCGGCCAATCCTGTTCGAGCAAGGCTGCGCGTTCGGCCTGCCAGCGCTCAGCCTTCACTCGCCCACGCAAGGCCGCGAAGCAGTCGCTGACGTGGCCGGCCAACAGCGCCCACAAGGGCTGCTCACTGACGCCCCAGTGGCGGGCGCAGAGCAACACCAACTCGCCCAAGTGGCACATAAAACTGGTGTGCAGCAGCTTGTCGCGCACCGCCTCGGCGTCGTCCAGCAGGGTCATGGCCGGGTCGTGCAGCTCAAGATCCAGACCATGGGCTTGCAGGGTCTGGCGATGGATGCGGATGTCACCAAAGTCGCGCAGCAACAGGCGATTGGGCTGACCCTGAGCATCCATGACCATAAAACTGTTCTGCTGATGGGCTTCGAACGCCACGCCGTAGAGCAAATACATGCCCAGCAAGCCGTGCACGGCGATTGCCGCGTAATCGTCAAAAAACTCCAGCAACGCCTGAGCATCATCGCCGCCCCGGGCCAGCGCTACCCACTGGCGCAGCAGGGGTTGGCCCTGGGCGTCATGGGCGAACAGGCTGCCGACCGGGACGGCCAGTTCACCGGGCTGCAACAGGCTCTGCGGGTTGTCCCGATAGAGCACCGCCAGGTGCCGGGAGCGCTCGTCATCGGCAGGCATCGGGCTGAAATGCAGGCCCAGCCGTTCGGGCAGCACGCAGAGCAGCCGCGCCAGCTCTGGCTCTTGCGCCAAAATCCCAAGCAACAGCCGACTGACCCGTGGCCCCATGCACGCCGAACGTGGCGAGACGGTGCGCTGGACACTGGTCAAGCGCAGCGCCACCGGCAGTTTGACCATCGGTGCGAGTAGGCTGCCATCCGGCAGCACGGTGCGAAAAGACATAGTCGGATGGCCCTGGAAGGCGACTATCTCGGTCAGCAGCAGGCGCTGCTCGGCAATTTCAGCGGCAAACAAGCGCGGCAGCGCCTCACTGACCTGCCAAGGATGTACCGGCAGCGGCAGATAGTCCTGCGCCGCCAAACCGCGCCGTTGCAACTCGGCCCGCAGTTGCTCGGCGGCCTGGGGGAAATGCCCTTGCCACCACGACCAGTAATCCTCGCCTGCCAGCGTTTCGACATGCCCGCACAAGCGGTGCAGCGCACAGAGCTGGATCGGGAAGCGCGCCTCGAATTCGGGCGACAAATCCACCAGCTGCGCGGTGCTCAGGCCAAGTTTGGTCTTGTAGTTCGGGTGCCAGGGATGCCCCAGCGTGCCCCACTGCTCCAGCAACAAGCTCGGGTTGCTCTGGGCAAAACCGGCCTTTAACCAGGCCAGCAAGTTAGCGCCGGACTGCTTGGCAGTCTGCTGCTGCAACTGCTGATTCCAGCACTGGTGATAGGCCAGGCAGAGTGTGTCGTTGGCAAAACTGTCGTCCAGTTCGGCGGCCAGTCGGGCAAAGGCTGCGGCCACTGGCGGCGGCGCAAGCTGGTCGCGCAACAACTGCAGCAACTCGGACGGGTATTGCAACTCATAGGGAGCTCGCTGGGCGCGGTACAGGGTGACACTGCCGCACAGCTGCCAACTGTGCATGCCGCCCGCCTGCAAGTGCTCGAAACGCAACAAGGCGCCGGCTTCATTCAGGCTCAACCAACAATGCTGCTGCTCATCGTAGGCACAACTATTGGCGTCCAGCAGACCCTCGCGAAACAGCGCCTGCAGCAGCCGCTGAAAACTGCGTTCACGGGCCGGCGCCAAGGCCTGGGCGAGATGATCGAGGCTAACTTGACGGGCGTTGAAGCTCGGCGTGCCGAGCGCCTCGCCCCAGCGGGAAAGCAACTTTTGCAGTTGCGTCGGTACAGCGATAGTCATAGCGATTTCCTTGAGTAGCAGTAATCAAGGCCGCCCACGCTAACGCCAATAAGATTCAATTACAAATAGGAATTATTATTAATTGCGCTTTCTTGGCTGACCAACTACCTCTATTCCGGCCTGCGGCAAAATTGCCCACCCAGCCCGCAAACCAGCCGTGGCACACTGTGTGCTCATTCCAGCAGAGCCCCGCCATGAGCGAAATCGACGACCACGAAGACACTGACGAAGAATTCACCGCAGCCACCCTCACCCAGGCCATCGAGAACCAGCTCGAAGCCGATAGCCCAGCGGCCGCCAAGGCCACCTACAACAAGCTGACGCTGGTCGGTTACCCGCGCGAGGAGATCCTCGAACTGATGGCCCAAGTGCTGGCCTATGAAGTGCGTGCCATGCTCGACGGCGACCGTCCGTTTAATCTGGTCTGGTACGAACAAGCCCTGCGCGCGCTGCCGGAATTACCCAAAGAGCCGAGCTAGGCACAACTTGCCTACACTGAGTGTCTGCACCCTCACGCCGGTGCAGCACAGCTGCCTAGCGGAGCATTGTGTTGCCGACAGATCGCCGCCATCGCCTCGTCCAATACTTGCTAGGTGCCGTTTTTAGCGGCCTGACGTTGGCCGCCTGCGCTGGCGAAAGCCTGTTGATTGGCGCCGAGGACGACTGGCTCCCCTACTGCGCCCTCAAGGACGGCACAGTCCAGGGCATGTCGGTGGAGATAGTCAAAGCCGCTTTTGCCGCAACGGACACCGCGATTGAACTGCGCCCCTATCCCTACCCACGCTGCATGCAAATGGCCCGCAAAGGCCAGCTGGTGGCCTGCTTCAATACCGCCCCGGATGCGCGCATCGCCGCCGACTATTTACTGCCGCAAACACCCTTGTTCAGTGATGACATCCTGCTCTGGGCCCGCGCCAGCGAGCCCACGCCGGTGACTGATCTGAACCTGCTGAGCGGCAAAAAGGTCGCCGTGACCCTAGGCTATGAATACGGCAGCCGCTTCGACAGCAATCAGCAAGTGGTGCGCGTATCGGTGCGCAAAGACCTCTATGGCTTTTTAATGCTGCAACGCCACCGCGTGGATTACAGCGTGGCCTATCGCGGCACCGCCGAGCAGCTGTTTCGCGAGCATCCCGAGCTGGCGGGGCAATTTACGCCGGTCGCTACAGTCCATCAGCCGCAGCTTTTTTTGAGCTTCTCGCGCAACAACCGCGATGCCCCAAAGCTGCTCGAACGCTTTGAAACCGGCATGCAGTTGATCCACGGCAATGGCCGCTATCAGCAGATTATTCAACAATGGCAACAGAACCCAGCGCACTGAAGCGCAGCTTCGCTACACTGCTAAAACCCGCAGCCAACTCGGTGCGGATCACTGCCGCCGGGCCAGTTTCCCCGGCGCCTTTCTCGAAGAGTTTGGAGCGCCTATGTCGTATACCCCTGAGCTGATTGCCGAACTGGAAATCCTTACATTGTTCAACCTGGACAACACCCAGGAAGGCCTCAAGGTTCATCACGTCGCCGCGCCCAAAGCGATTGCCGCCGCGCAACGCCTGCATGAAAAAGGCCTGATTACCCAAGTCGATGGTGGTTATCTGACCAGCCTTGGCCACGAAGCGGCCGCCCACGCCCAAGGCTTGCTGATCATCCTCAACGTCGCCGAAACCGCCTAAATCAACCAGGCATAACCGGGCGTAGCTATTTTTACCAGACCACTAGCAGGCTGTTGAAAAACGTAGCAAGCGATGGTCAGGCAAGGCGAAATCAGCCGAAAAAGCACAGTTTACTGGTCGTAAATGAGCATTTTGAGGCTGATTTCAACGCGGCATGGCCGAGCACAGTAGTTTTTCAACGGCCTGCTAGCCCTTGTCCGCCTTACCGGCGGCCTCGGCTAGCCGGGCCAGGCGCCGGTCCAGCCAGCGCGGCTGCCGGTTGGCATCCTCGGCACGCTCCTGGCGACGAATCGCATCGCGCACCAGGTGCACGCCCAAATAACGCAACGGCTCCGGGGCAAACCGCCCAAGCGGGCCACGCACCAACGGGCTGCGGGTCCAGGCATTGTCTTGGCCAAGCACCAGCGAGCTGAGAATCTCCCCGCCCAAATACGATGGCCCGACGCCGTTGCCGGAATAACCTAAGCCGTAATGAATACGCGGATGCCCATTCAGCTGGCCAAAAAACGGCAAGCCGCTGACGGTGCGATCCGAGGCGCCGGTCCAGCTGCTGGCCAGCGGCACCTCGCGCAGGCTGGGAAAGAAGCTGTGCAGCTGCTCTTTGAGCAAGCCCTCCCAGCGACTCGGCTGATCAAACCCCGAGTGCATGCGATTAGCGAAAGCAAAGCTGTTGCCGCCCTTGCCCAGCATCAGCCGACCGTCCGCCGTGGTGCGGTAGTAATTGACGAAGGTGCGTGAGTCGAGCACCGCGCAGCCGTGGTCCAGCCCCAGCTCCGTCAATTGTTCAGGGCAAGGTTGAGTGATCAGCATGTCGGATGAGACCAGCACCACGCTGCGTGAAAACTGCCGAAATAGCTGCGGCATCCAGGCATTCAGTGCCAGTACCACCTGCTGGGCACGGACCTGGCCGTGCGGCGTACGCACCACAGGTACGCTGCCTTGCTCGAGCGCCAGCATTGGGGTTTGGCTATAGACAGTTACCCCCAACTGCTGGGCCACCCGTGCCAGACCCCGCACCAGCTTGCCCGGCTGCAAGCTGCCGGCCACGGGTGAGAAAAACCCCTGTAAATGCCGCGCCGAACCGGCATGGGCCTGCACCCGAGCCAGCGGCCACTGTTGCCAACTGGACAAGCCTTGCTGCTGCAATTCATCCAGCACCGGCCGCAGGCTATCGAGTTGCGCGGTGTTGCTGGCGGTGTATAGGGTGCCGTCTAAACGCACCTCGGCATCAATGCCGTGGCGCAGGCAAAAACCGGCAATCTCGCCCACCGCCCGCTCCGAGGCTTGCACGATGCGCGCCGCCTCGGCCGCGCCAAACAGCTTGCGCAGGGTGAAGTACTTGGTGGCCAGCGTCAGCAGGCAACCGCCATTGCGCCCGGAGGCGCCGGCGCCGCAGAGGTCGCGTTCGACTATCACCACGCGCAAATCCGGCCGCTGTTGTTTGAGCTGAATCGCCGTCCACAACCCGGTAAAGCCGCCGCCGACGATGCACACATCGGCCTCGATCGCAGCCGTCAGCGGCACGCCCGTAGCGGCAGGCTCTGCCGCCAGCGCTTGCGCCAGCCAGAACGGGCGCAGCGGCGCATTCATGGCCGCTCGCCGTTGGCCAAGCGGAGTTGGATGGCGTCGAGCACCGCCGGCAATTCGGCAATGCTGGTGAGCACATAATGCGCACCGGCCTGATACAACTTAGCCGCTGCAGGGCCCGC
>JAIERD010000218.1 GCA_019747155.1 Pseudomonadaceae bacterium | reverse complement strand
GTTGTCGAACAGGCCACTGCGGGTCAGGTACGCCGACTCGCGCACCCGGGCGATTTTGGTAGGGGTGTGAAACAGGGTGTAGGCCACCTGACAGGCGAGCATGTTCACCTCGTCACTGCTGGTGACCGCCACCAGCATGTCGGCATCGTCGGCGCCGGCTTGGCGCAACACGGTGGGGAAGGAGCCCCGACCGAGCACGGTGCGGATATCCAGACGATCGCCCAGTTCGCGCAAGCGTTCGGCGTCGGTGTCGACCACGGTGATGTCGTTGGCTTCGCCGGCCAGGTGTTCTGCGAGGGTGCCACCGACCTGACCGGCGCCGAGAATAATGATTTTCACCCAATCACTCCTGTAGGGTGGGCTTCAGCCCACCATCGGTTCGGTAGGCTGAAGCCCACCCTACGAATTGTTTTGGTCTGCGGCAATCTTGATCAGCTTGGCATAGTAGAAGCCATCGTGGCCGTCGGTTTGCGGCAGTAACTGGCGGCCATGGACTTGTGGCAGACCGGCGACGGGTTGATCAGCTTGGCCGGTGATCGCCTGCTCCTTGGCATTCGGCGTTCTGGCCAAAAATGCTGCGATATTGTCGCTGTTTTCAGCCGGCAACACCGAACAGGTGGCATATAGCAGCACACCGCCGACTTCGAGGGTGGGCCACAGGGCGTCGAGCAATTCGCCTTGCAAGGCCGCCAGCGGCGCAATGTCCTCGGCTTGGCGGGTCAGCTTGATGTCCGGGTGACGACGGATCACGCCGGTGGCCGAGCATGGCGCATCGAGCAGAATGCGCTGGAATAATTGCCCATCCCACCAGCTGTCGACGGCGCGGGCGTCGGCGGCGATCAGTTCTGCGCTTAGACCAAGGCGCTCAAGGTTTTCACTTACGCGCTGCAGGCGCTTGGCCTCCAGATCGACTGCGATTACATGGGCCAGTTGTGGCTCGACTTCGAGCAGGTGGCAGGTCTTGCCGCCGGGCGCGCAGCAGGCATCCAGCACCCGTTGACCGGGGGCCAGTTGCAGCAGTTCGGCGGCCAGTTGCGCGGCTTCATCCTGCACGCTGACGTGGCCGGCGGTGAAGCCGGGCAGGCCGGTGACATCGCAGGCCTGGCCCAGCAAAATCCCGTCGGCGCTGAAGCTGCAGGCGCTGGCGGCAATGCCGCAGTGTTGCAGTTCGGCCAAGTACGCGGCGCGACTGCGATGACGGCGATTGACCCGCAGGATCAGCGGCGGATGGGCGTTATTGGCGGCGCAGATGGCTTCCCAGTGCTCGGGCCAGCTGGCTTTCAAGGCTTTTTGCAACCAGCGCGGGTGGGCGGTGCGCACCACCGGATCGTGCTCCAGCTCGGCCAGTAGCGCCGCGCCATCGCGCTGGGCGTTGCGCAGCACGGCGTTGATCAGGCCTTTGAGCGAGGGTTTTTTCAGCTTGTCGATGCAGGCGACCGTCTCGCCAATCGCGGCGTGGGGCGGAATCCGCGTGTAGAGCAATTGATACAGGCCCACTAACAAAAGCGCCTCGACGTCTTTATCGGCGGCCTTGAAGGGTTTTTGCAGCAGCTTGGCGGCCAGCGCCGACAAACGCGGCTGCCAGCGGGCGGTGCCGAAGGCCAGCTCTTGGGTCAGGCCACGGTCGCGGGCGGCGACCTTATCCAGTTGCTGGGGCAGCGAGCTGTTCAACGAGGCTTTGCCCGACAGCACGGCGGCCAGCGCGCGGGCGGCGGCGAGACGCGGGTTCATGCGCCGGCTCCGAGCACGGTACCGACGGCGAATTGTTCACGGCGGCTGTTAAACAGGTCGGCAAAATTCAGCACCTTGCCGCCGGGCAATTGCAGGCGGGTCAAGCGCAAGGCGCCAACGCCGCAGGCCACGGTCAGGCCGTCTTTATTAGCGGCGAGAATCTCGCCGGGGGCACCACTGCCCTCGCCCATTGCTGCGGCCAGCACCTTCACGGGAGCGCCGTTCAGGCTGCTGTGGCAGATGGGCCAAGGGTTAAAGGCGCGAATCAGCCGCTCAAGCTCTTCAGCTGAGCGCGTCCAATCGAGCAAGGCTTCGTCTTTGTTGAGCTTGTGCGCATAGTTGGCGAGGCTATCGTCCTGCTGTTGCCCGTGCAGGCTGCCGGCGCGCAAACCGGCAATGGCTTGCAGCACGGCGGGTGGGCCCAGCTCGGCGAGGCGGTCGTGCAGGCTGCCGCCGGTGTCGGCCGGGCTGATTGGGGTGCTGACTTTCAGCAGCATCGGCCCGGTATCCAGGCCTGCCTCCATCTGCATCACGGTCACGCCGCTTTCTTGATCACCGGCTTCGATGGCCCGCTGAATCGGCGCCGCACCGCGCCAGCGCGGCAGTAAGGAGGCGTGACTGTTGATACAGCCCAGTCGCGGTATATCCAGTACCAACTGCGGCAGAATCAGCCCGTAGGCCACTACCACCAGCAGGTCGGGCTGCAAGGCGGCCAGTTCGGCCTGGGCCAACGGATCGCGCAACGACTGCGGTTGATAGACCGGGATGCCATGCAACTGCGCCAGCTGTTTAACCGGGCTGGGCATCAACTTTTGCCCACGCCCGGCCGGGCGATCCGGCTGGCTGTAGACGGCAATCAGCTGGTGGGGGCTGTCGAGCAGCGCCTTGAGGTGTTCGGCGGCAAACTCTGGGGTGCCGGCGAAAACGATGCGCAGGGGCTGGGTCATGTTTTTTCGCCTAATTCACGGGTAAAGAAAAAGGCTTGCCGGACAGATTGCATGAAAGCTACTGCGCTCGATTATACGGCGTTAAAAATAGGCTCAAAATGCTCATTTACAACACGTAAATTGCGCTTTCTCGCCTGTTTTTGCCTTGTCTAATCTTCGCTCGTTACGCTCTCACGCAGTCTGTTGCGCAAGCCTTTGTAGTCAGTGCTTAATCTTGTTGTCGATGCTGTTTTTCCAGCTTCTTCTTGATCCGGTCCCGCTTGAGGGTGGACAGGTAGTCGACAAACAATTTGCCATTCAAGTGGTCGCATTCGTGCTGGATACACACGGCGAGCAGGCCTTCACAGAGCATTTCGAAGGGCTCGCCATTGCGGTCGAGGGCATTGATCTTGACCCGTTGCGGACGCTCAACGGTTTCGTAGAAACCCGGCACCGACAGGCAGCCTTCTTGATACTCCTCAAGTTCTTCGGTGAGGACTTCAAACTGCGGGTTGATCAACACCAGCGGTTCGGTCTTATCTTCGCTGACGTCGATCACCACCAAGCGCTGATGGACGTTGACTTGAGTGGCCGCCAAACCAATACCGGGGGCGTCATACATGGTCTCGAACATATCGTCGATCAGCAGGCGCAAAGCGTCATCTACTACGGTCACCGGCTTGGCGATGGTACGTAGACGCGAATCGGGAAACTCTAGGATGTTCAGGATTGCCATATGCGTTTGTGATGCACTTGTGGAATAAAGTCAAAAACCGCTGCTAATATGCTGAGCAGCATTGAAAAACTATTTCTGGCTGCGGCTCCCATGGGTTTGGGGGCGGCCCTCAGGCGTTCTGCGCCAAGACATATAATAAAGGGATTCACCGTATGAGGAAATCACTACTCGCCTTGCTGCTGCTTACCGCTGGCGGTTTGGCTCAAGCGCAAGTACAGCTCAAGGATGGCCATCCTGAGACTTATACGGTGGTCAAGGGCGATACCCTCTGGGATATTTCCGGGCGTTTCTTGAGCCAGCCATGGAAATGGCCAGAGCTTTGGCAGGGCAATCCGCAGATCAAAAACCCTGATTTGATCTACCCAGGTGACACCCTGAGTCTGACCTACGTGAATGGCCAGCCGCGTTTGACCCTTAATCGCGGCCAGGCGGGCGGCACCATCAAACTGTCGCCGACGGTGCGTAGCACGCCGATGGCCCAGGCGATTCCGACTATTCCGCTGGAAACCATCAACAGCTTTCTGTTTAACAACCGCATTATCAACGACGAGAAAGAGTTCAGCGCCGCGCCCTATGTATTGGCCGGTGCGGGCGAAAGCGTAGTGATGGGTGCCGGTCAGAGTATCTATGCCCGCGGCAAGTTCGCCAGTGAGCAGCCAGCTTACGGGATCTTCCGTCAAGGCAAGACCTACACCGATCCGAAGACCAAAGAGTTTCTCGGCATTAACGCCAACGTGATTGGCAACGCCGAAGCCGGTGCGGTTGAAGGTGATATCACCACCCTCAAACTGACTCGCACCAATGAAGAAGTGCGCCTTGGCGATCGGTTATTTCCAACCGACGAGCGTGCGGTTAACTCAACATTCACCCCCAGCGAGCCGGCCAAGCCTATTGATGGTGTGATTATCGACATCCCCCGTGGTGTCAATCAGATCGGTTCGATGGATGTGGTGACCATCAACAAGGGCAAGCGCGATGGCTTGGTTGAAGGCAACGTGTTGGCGGTGATGAAAACCGGCGAGACAGTGCGTGATCGGGTTACCGGTGAGTCGATCAAGGTGCCCGATGAGCGCGGTGGCCTGCTGATGATCTTCAGCACTTTCGACAAGATCAGCTACGGCTTGGTGCTAGTCGCTGACCGCGACTTGGCCTTGCAAGACAAGGTTAAAAATCCTTAATTATCAAACCCCGCGCTGCGGGGTTTTTTATGTCTACTGCTTATCGGCGCTGCTGCGCGCCGCGCCCGATCAAGGATGATCGTCATGGCCTCTTTCGCTGCTGCTATCTCCCCGGCTGAACTGGAAGCGCGCTTGCGCTTGCATGGCTTGCCGCAACTCGGTCCGCGGCGTTTTCAGCGACTACTCGAAGCCTTTGCCAGTGCCAGCGCCGCCTTGAGTGCGCCGGCGGCAGCTTGGCGCTCCTTGGGTTTGCCGGCCTGTTGCGCCGAGGCGCGGCGCTCGCCCGAGGTCCGTGAGCAAGCAGCCGCTGCCCTCGCTTGGTTGGAGCAACCGCAGCATCAGCTGTTGATGTGGGATGCGCCGACTTACCCGGCGTTATTGGCAGAACTCGAGGATGCCCCGCCGCTGCTGTTTGTCGCGGGCGCGGCGGATATTTTAGAGTCGCCGCAGCTGGCGATAGTCGGCAGTCGGCATGCCTCACGGCCTGGTCTGGATACGGCTCAAGCCTTTGCTCGCAGCTTGGCGCAGGCCGGCTTTGTGATTACCAGTGGCTTGGCCTTGGGTATTGATGGCGCTGCCCATCAAGGCGCGTTGGATGTCGCCGGTAAAACCGTGGCGGTGCTCGGTACTGGGCTGCGGCGGATATATCCGGCGCGGCACCAGCGGCTGGCGGCAAGCATCATCGAGCAGGGCGGCGCGCTGGTGTCGGAGTTACCGCTGGATTGTCCGCCGCAAGCCGGCAATTTTCCGCGCCGTAACAGAATTATCAGCGGCCTGTCCTTGGGCGTCTTGGTGGTTGAGGCCAGCCCGTCCAGCGGTTCCTTGATTACCGCGCGCCTGGCCGCCGAGCAAGGCCGCGAGGTCTATGCGATCCCCGGCTCTATCCATCATCCGGGCGCCCGTGGCTGTCACCAGTTGATTCGTGATGGGGCGACGCTGGTGGAGTCGGTCGAGGACATTCTGCAGGCGCTGCGGGGTTGGCAATTGCAAACAGTCGCGACCCCCACTCAGCCGGCAACCCGCCACCCGTTGCTCGATTTGTTGCATGCGGCACCGCAGAGCGGTGAGGCCTTGGCGCTCGCCAGTGGCTGGGCGCTGCCGGCGGTATTGGTGGCGCTGACCGAGCTTGAGCTGGAGGGTTTGGTCGCCAATCAAGGCGGGCGCTGGCTGGGCCGCTAGCGTAGTAGTTTTTCAATGGATGGCTAGCGCCGTTACACTGGGCATCGCTTTTATTCGGAGTCAAACAATGCTCAGCAGTTGGCGTGTGCAACAGGTGGCGCAAGTGGTGCGAGCGGGCGGGCTGATTGCCTACCCCACCGAGGCCGTGTGGGGTCTGGGTTGCGACCCCTGGGACAGTACTGCGGTCTATCGGCTGCTGGCGCTCAAGCAGCGCCCGGTCGAGAAGGGCCTGATTCTGTTGGCTGATAACATTCGCCAGTTCGATTTTCTGTTGGCCGACTTGCCGCAAGTTTGGCAAGACCAGTTGGCCAGCACCTGGCCGGGGCCGAACACCTGGCTGGTGCCGCACCAGAACCGCTTGCCAGAGTGGATAGTCGGTAAACACCCCAGTGTCGCCCTGCGGGTTAGCGATCATCCGCTGGTGCGCGACCTCTGTGCGCTGACCGGGCCGCTGGTGTCGACCTCGGCGAATCCGGCCGGTCGACCACCGGCACTGACCCGGCTGCGGATCGAGCAGTATTTTGCCGGGCAACTGGATGCGGTGTTCACCGGCGCATTGGGTGGACGGAAGAATCCCAGCTGCATTCGTGATCTGATTAGCGGCCGGGTGGTGCGTCCGGACTAGTCAGCGCCGCGCAATGGCAATGGCTCAGGGCAGCAAAATACTCGAACCGGTGGTTTGCCGGCTGCTCAGCGCTTGCTGGGCGGCGGCGGCATCGCGCAGGGCGAAGCGCTGACCAATCTCGACCCGCACTTGACCACTGTCGAGCATGGCAAACAGCTCATCGGCCATCGCTTGCAAGTGCTCGGGGCTGTCGGCATAGCTGGCCAGCGTGGGCCGGGTGACATACAGCGAACCTTTCTGCGCCAGGATGCCCAGATTGACCCCGCTGACCGGCCCCGATGCATTGCCAAAACTGACCAGCAGGCCGCGCGGGGCTACACAATTCAGTGAGGTTTCCCAGCTGTCTTTGCCGACCGAGTCGTAGACCACCGGGCATTTTTTGCCGTCAGTCAGCTCCAGCACGCGCTGCACCACATCCTCTTGGCTGCTGTTGATACAGACCCAGGCGCCTAAAGCCAGGGCGTACTCGGCCTTAGCCGCCGAGCTGACCACGCCAATCAGCTTGACCCCCAGCGCTTTGGCCCATTGGCATGCCAGGCTGCCGACGCCGCCGGCTGCCGCATGGAACAGAATGGTTTCACCGCCTTGCAAGGCAAAGGTCTGGCGCAGCAGGTATTGCGCGGTCAGGCCTTTGAGCATGACGGCTGCGGCTTGTTCGAAGCTGATGCTGTCGGGCAGTTTGACCAGCTTGTCGGCGGGCAGCACATGCAACTCGCTGTAAGCCCCCAGCGGCCCGGTGGCATAGGCCACGCGCTCACCGACCTTGAAGCGGCTGACCGCGCTGCCCACCGCCTCGATCACCCCGGCACCCTCGGTGCCTAAGCCGGACGGCAAGCTGGGCGGGGCATACAGACCACTGCGAAGGTAAGTGTCAATGAAGTTCAGGCCGATGGCCCGATTCGCCACGCACACCTCATCGGGGCCCGGCTCGGCGGCGTGATATTCCACCAGTTGCAGCACCTCGGGGCCGCCATGGGCGGTGAACTGGATGCGTTGGCTCATGGGGTTCTCCATCGACTGGGCAAACCGCCATCCAATCCGCCGGCAGGCGCGGTGTCAACTGTGGCGTCAGCGGGTGCAATGCTATGCTAGCGCCCCGCTCCACTGCCCGCCCGGTGCGCCGTGGGCTCTGGCGAGTGCCGCCTAAGCCACGACCGGATATCTATGACGACCTGCACGCTGACCTGCAGCGTGGCACTAAGGTGACCCTGTGAGTAAACACACCGAGGCTGTGAAAGCCTATCTGCTCGATCTGCAAGACCGTATTTGCGCCGCCCTGGAAGTCGAGGACGGGCAGAGCCGTTTCTTCGAAGACAGCTGGCAGCGGCCAGCCGGCGGTGGCGGTCGGACCCGGGTGATGGAAAACAGTGCGCTGATCGAAAAGGGCGGAGTCAACTTCTCCCATGTGTTTGGCGACTCGCTGCCGCCGTCGGCCAGTGCTCATCGCCCGGAGTTGGCCGGGCGCGGTTTCGAGGCCCTCGGCGTGTCGCTGGTGATCCACCCGGAAAATCCCCATGTGCCGACCTCCCACGCCAATGTGCGGTTCTTTAGCGCCGAGAAAGAAGGCGAAGAGCCGGTTTGGTGGTTCGGTGGCGGCTTCGACCTGACGCCTTATTACGCCGTCGAGGAAGACTGCGTGCACTGGCACCGGGTCGCCGAACAGGCCTGCGCGCCGTTCGGTGCAGAGGTGTATCCGCGCTACAAGGCCTGGTGTGACAGCTACTTCCACCTCAAGCACCGGGGCGAGCCGCGCGGCATTGGCGGATTGTTCTTCGATGACCTGAATGCCTGGGACTTCGACACCTGCTTCACCTTTATCCGCGCCATCGGCGATGCCTTTATCGACGCCTATTTGCCGATTGTGCGTAAACGCAAAAACACCCCGTACACCGAGCAGCAGCGCGAGTTCCAGGCCTATCGGCGCGGGCGTTACGTGGAGTTCAACCTGGTCTACGACCGTGGCACGCTGTTCGGTCTGCAGTCGGGCGGGCGCACCGAGTCGATCCTGATGTCGCTGCCGCCACAAGTGCGTTGGGGCTATGACTGGCAGCCGCTGCCGGGCAGCGAAGAGGCGCGGCTGACCGAGTATTTCCTCACCGATCGTGATTGGCTGGCAAATTTACCCTGAGCGCTGTTGCGCTCGGCCATGCGGCGTTGAAAGCAGGCTCGGAATGCTCATTTACACCAGTAAACTCCGCTTCCTCGCCTGCTTTCGCCTTGCCTTGCCTTCGCTCACGACGCGCTCAGCGCAAATTTGAATAAGGAATTTTCCATGGACCACTACGGCGTATTCGGCAACCCCATCGGCCACAGCAAATCACCGCTGATTCACCGTCTGTTTGCCGAGCAAACCGGGCAAACACTCAGCTACGAGCCGCTACTGGCGCCGCTGGAGGATTTCGTCGGGTTTGCCCGCGCCTTCTTCGCCACCGGCCGTGGCGCCAATGTCACGGTGCCGTTCAAGGAGCAGGCCTTTCGCCTGGCCGATCAGCTGAGCGCCCGCGCGCAAAGGGCTGGCGCGGTGAATACCCTGAGCAAGCTTGCGGACGGCAGCCTGCTCGGCGACAACACCGACGGCGCCGGGCTGGTGCGTGATCTCTGCGTGAATGCCGGGCTGAGCCTGGCCGGTAAACGCATCTTGCTGCTCGGTGCTGGCGGTGCGGTGCGTGGGGTGCTCGAACCACTATTGGCCGAGCAACCGGCGGCGCTGGTGATCGCCAATCGCACAGTCGCCAAGGCCGAGCAACTGGCCCATGAGTTCGCCGACCTCGGCCCGGTCATGGCCAGCAGTTTTGATTGGCTGGATGAGTCGGTCGATCTGATCATCAATGGCACCTCGGCCAGCCTGGCCGGTGAGTTACCGCCGATTGCCGCCAGCCTGATCCAACCCGGCCATACCCTGTGCTACGACATGATGTACGGCAAGGAACCCACCGCCTTCAATCGTTGGGCCGAGCAACAAGGTGCCGCGCGCACCTTGGATGGCTTGGGCATGCTGGTCGAGCAGGCCGCCGAAGCCTTTCTGCTGTGGCGCGGGGTGCGCCCGGGCTCGGCGCCGGTACTGGCGCATTTGCGCCAGTTGCTCGGCGCTGCCTGAGGCCGGGCGCTGGGGTCCGCCGAGCGTGCGTCCATCCGGGCTGCGCTCGCGCCAACCGGCCCAGGGCCGTGGCGAATAACGGCGCCAGCTCGTGCATCTGTAACCCCTTGGCATCAGCCCCCGGCCACCCTGGCCGTGCAGTGTTACTGAGGGTTGCAGGGTTTTTGGTCTATACCATCTTTTGGTTGGCTACGGCTCTGCTGGCTGTGGGCTCTACTGCACCTTAGTCTGCAACAGAACAGCCATATGGTTGTCTTGTCTGCCGGCAATACTGCGCCCCTCCAACAATAATAGAGCGCCCCACCATGAAAAAACGCGTACTTTTGTTAGCTGGTCTAGGCCTGGCATTTTCTGCGGGTCAAGCCGCCGCCTGGTCACAACCCACCCACAAGAACATCGTCAAAGACGCCCTGGCCTATATGAACTCGGCCTCGGCCACTGAAGAAATGCGCCGGGCCTATAAGTTCTATGTCAACGCCGCCGGCACCGAAGCCAAGGCCGGGGAAATCCTCGGCCAGGCCGCCTACGACGTCGACGACTTCAAAGACACCCGCCTGGGTGGCTGGTGGATCGGCTACGAATATGCGCCGGTGGCGGGCGCGGCCGCCTCCTTGGTCAACTACACCTCCTACTGGCACTTCATCAACATGGGGCGCCAGGGTGATGCCCACGGTAACGACCACGGCGGTTACGACTATCGCTACCACAAGGTCGATGGCACCTGGAGCGGCGATGTCGACTGGTACGCCATGGTCTACCTGTACAACCGTGGCCTGAAGACCTCGGACTACGACAGCACCGAGGCGCATTATCGCCAGGGCAGCAGCTCGAACTGGAGTCAGCACTACGATGACTTCCAGGTGGCGGCCTTCCAGCCGATCGACAACCTGGCCAAGTATTGGTTCGACCAGTTCAAGGCCGCGCCTTCGCTGCAGACCATCGGCTTTGCCCTGCATGCCACCGGCGACGTGGCGCAGCCGCACCACGTCTGGATCACCTCGGGCAATGGCCACTCCAGCTGGGAAGGTTGGGTCGATGACCACTATGCCAGCGAGCGGCTGAACAACCCGGTGGCGGTGGCTAACCTGATCGGTCAGTACGATGCCCAGAAGCCGCTGCGCGACTTGCTGACCCAAACCGCCCAGGTTGCCTATCAGCATCCGGAGCCGCTGTATGACACCAGCTACGCAACCCGCTTGCGGGTGGCCAAGGAGATGATTCCGGAGTCGATTGCCTTGACCGCCACAGTGCTGACCAAGGGCGCCAATAACTTCTATGGTCAGGGCGGTCTCTAAGATGCTTATGCCATTGCGGCGTGCAGCGTGCAGTGGATTGCTGGCGGTCTGGCTGGTGGGCTTCGGCCTGCCGGCCAGCGCCGCGCAGGATCTACAGATCAATGGCGCAGTGCTGCCGGGCAAGAGCATTGGCTTGCTCGAACAGGCGCTGACCCGAATCAAATTCAATACCGATAAGGCCAAGCTGCGCCAAGGTCTGGTGGAGAACTACCTGCTGGCGCGCGAGGTGCAAGCCGAACTGACCCCGGCCAATAGTCAGGATTTAGAGGCCTTGGTCGAGGCCGAGGCAGCCACCCTGATCGAGCAGGTCTACGGCAAAAAACTGCAGCACGACATAGTGCCCTTTCTGCAAGAACCCAAGGCCTTGAGCGCCGCGCGACTGCGTGAGGTGCTGGCGCCCAAGGCGCAAGGCGTGGTGCTCAACAGCCTGTGGCTGAGCGCGGCGCAACAGAGCGAGGCGGCCAAGGTCGAGTTGATCAGCTGGCAGTTTCCCGGCCAGCCCCGGCACAGTCTGAATCTGCTGGAGCTGTATCAGGGCGTCAGCGTGCAGGGCCAGGTCGAGCTGCAGCAAGGCAATCTAGGCTTTATGGCGCAGTTGGTGCGTGAGCATGCACAGCGCGATTACCTCTGGTATCAGCTGGGCGCGCAGCAGGGCTTCAGCGCCGCCGAGCAGCAAGGGGTGCGGCAACTGGTGCGCGACAAGCTGATCCGCCACAAGTACCTGCACCAGATTGGCCTGTACAACGACTTCCACCACGAGACCGAGAGCCTCAAGCAGCTGGCCCGTGGCGTCAGCGATGCCGAAGCCCAGGCCTATTACCAGCAGCATCTGGCCGAGTATCGCAACGTGGCGCAGGTGCAGGCCGCGCATATCCGTCTGAGCGATCAGGCCAGCGCCGACCGGGTGTATGCCGAGCTGCAGCAGGGCCTGGCCTTCATCGAGGCGGTGCGCCGTTACTCGGTGAGTGACGACAAAAATCGTGAGCTGCCGGGTGATCTGGGGCTTATTCGCCATGATGACCCGGGCTTAGATTTCCTCCACAAGGCGGCGTTGATCCAGCAGGTCAACACGGTTTCGCAACCCATGTTGATCGACGCGAACTTCGAGATCATTCAGGTCCGTGCGCGTGAGGATCTGCAGTTGCCGCTGAGCGATCCGAGTGTGCGCTTCGAGGTCAATCAGGCGCTGGCGCGGGAGAAACTGGGCAAGCAGTTCGATGCCCGGCTGCAGGCCCTGCTCGGCGCCGCCAAGGTCGAGGGCGCATGAAGCGCTGGCTGGGCGTGGCGCTGCTCAGCAGTGGCGCGGTGGTGGCGGCCAGCCTCTGGTTGGCCGCACCGCCAGAGGTGCCGGTCACTGCTGTAGCACCCCGCGCACTCGCCAACCCCATTGCCGTGGCGCCGCCAGTGACTAAGCCGGTGTTGGCGCGGGTAGCATCACCTGTGGCGGCACCAGCCGCAGCGCCCGCCGAGAAGCCCGCCTACTCGGTGGCCGAAGCGCAGATGTTAATGCAGGTGATGGCCGAGCAAGGTGATCCACGCCAGCCGCCTGCGGGCGGGCTGCAACCGCGCGAGGCGGCGTCCCCCGCGCAGCTGGCCGACCCTGCGGCCTATGCCGCCTTCGAGGACCAGCACGCGCGCGCCGAGATCCAGGCCTGGGCCAGCGGCGTGCAGCAAATCCCGCAGATGCGTGAACAGATTGAGCAGGCCGGCCAAAGCGGCGAGCGCAGCAGCGTCGAGATCGACGAGGCCCGCGCCGCCCTTGAGCAACTGGAGATGCTGCAGAGTCGCCTGCAACGTGAGGCGCCTGAATTGCTGCCCAGCGGCACGCCGGCCAGCGGTTTCGCAGTAAAGCTGTGAGACGAGCGGGTTGTGACTAACTTCGCACTACCGAGGCGCATTTCGTATACTGCCGCGCAAATCAGGCCGTGTTAAAACGTAGCGAGCAAAGGTTAGGCAAGGCAAAAACAGGCGAAAAAGCGCAATTTACGTGTTGTAAATGAGCATTTTGAGCCTGTTTTTAACGCGGCATAACCGAGCGCAGTAGTTTTTACATGGCCTGAAATTGTCCCCTCTTGCTCGGTGCCCGCCCATGAACATCCGTTATCTGCTGGTTTGTCTGTTGCTGGCCTGCAATAGCCTGGTGGTCGCCGCCACTGTGCCCGTGGTGAAGCCGGCGAAGCAACAAGAGCTGGCCTCCGGCAGCGCCTTGCTGGTCGACCTGAAGACCAATGAGGTGCTGTATTCCAGCAATCCCGATCTGGTGGTGCCGATTGCTTCAGTGACCAAGCTGATGACCGCCATGGTCACCCTGGACGCCAAGCAGCCCCTGGATGAAGTGCTAGCGGTGCATATCAGCGATACCAAGGAAATGCGCGGGGTCTATTCACGGGTGCGGGTCGGCAGCGAAATCAGCCGTAAGGAACTCTTGCTACTGACTCTGATGTCCTCCGAGAACCGTGCCGCCGCCAGCCTGGCGCACCACTATCCAGGCGGCTACAACGCCTTTATCGCCGCCATGAACGCCAAGGCGAAGGCGCTGGGCATGAGCAATACGCGTTACGTCGAGCCGACCGGGCTGTCGCTGAATAACGTCTCCAGCGCCACCGATTTGGTCCGCTTGCTCAAAGCCACCCAGCAATACCCGTTGATGGGCCAGTTGAGCAGCACCGCAGAGAAGACGGTGGCCTTTCGTAAGCCCAACTACACCCTGGGGTTTCGTAACACCAACCGGTTGGTGCACAAGGCCAACTGGAACATTCAGCTGACCAAAACCGGCTACACCGACGAAGCCGGCCACTGCCTGGTGATGCGCACCCAGATGGCCAATCGGCAGGTGGCCTTTGTGGTGCTCGACGCCTTCGGCAAATACACCCACATGGCCGATGCCAACCGCCTGCGCACCTGGCTGGAAACCGGCAGGATCACTCCAGTCCCGGCTGCCGCTATCAGCTACAAACAGCAAAAACACGCGCAACAGAGTCAGACGCAGCTCAGCCAACGCTAAACCCTCGCCCGGCCCTCAAGCCTTTGAGGGCCGAGGCCGACGCATAGGACGGACTCCGGAGCGCAGCGAACAGTCCGCCATTCTTCAGCACCTTTGCCACCTGCACACTGGCACCGGTAAGTTCGCCCCAGCACCTACCAATAGCGCGTCAGTACATCCCGAGGCGGCGTGCTGTTGCATTGGTGCAATAACTCGCCCACCGCGCCACGGTGGTAAGTGCCGTGATTCACCACATGCAGCAGCATCTCGGCCCGTGACAGGTTGCCGGCAGCACCGTCGACAAAGACAAAGTCCAGGCGTTGTTCCAGCTGCTCGCCGGTCAGCCCGCTGGCGTAGTCGAGATACCACTGATCCATTTCCTGCACCGCCGCCCACAGCTCGTTCAAGCTCGGCGTGGCAAGGGTGTTCAGTGCGCGGTGGCCATGCTCGGTCGCGCTCAGATGGGCGCGAAAAATTTGATCAACCACATACACATGGTTGAGCAGGCGAATCATCGTGTGCCGTGGCTCGGCGGCGATGCCTGCCGGCAGCGCCAGCAGGCAGTCAAATAGCTCGCGGTTGGCCCAGGCTTTGTAGCCGAGCAGCTTGTTGATCATCGAGTCATCCTCCTCACGTTTAAGTCCACTCGCTCAAGCCCTGATGCCTCGGTCGTCTACTGGTTTTATTCAAACGCTGCCGGCGGACTCAATGACCAGCACGCGCGCCACCCCCAGCGGTTGGGCGAGATGTTCGAGGCCGATGCTGGCGTGGAAAATATCGCCGACCTCCAGCACGCAGCTGCACTCCAGGCCGTCTTCGCGATAGTGCATCTCAACCCGGCCATCGAGCACCACAAACACCTCTTCGCCAGTATTGGTGTGCCATTTATACGGCTGGTCGGTCCAGTGCAGGCGGGTGCTGATGCCATTCATGCTGGCGATGTCGAGGGCACCCCAGGCCCGCTCGGCGGTAAAACCTTTGCTGCGAATAATCTTCATCTAGGTGGCCTGCGAAATGGCTAGAGATCCAATACTAGTGTGCCCGCTCGTGCGTTGCTGGCGGTAGCTGTTCGCGCCGCGCTGACTCGATCAATCCTTGCTAAAGCCGCAATCAGTACAACACTGAGTCTGAACCAGCGGTTTTTTAGCGGCGCTGTCGGTGCGCTTGCCGGCATCAGGCTGCTGAGAAAGTAAGACTCAAAACCAGGGGCGCCAAGCATGTTGTCATTCTTTACCCGCAGTATTGTCCGTGCGTTTAACGCCGTGGTGTTGCTTGGCATCGTCATTGGCCTGGGGATCTTTACCGTGGTCATCGGCATGTATAACTACGACCGCTCGATGACCGATTTGACCCGTAAGGCCGGCAACACGGCGGAGCTGGCCTCGATCAGCCTGACCGAGCCGATCTGGAACTACGATGCCGCCGCGATGGAGGGCATCTTGAGCGCGATTCTGCTGGATGCTGATGTGGTTGGCATTCGGGTGGTCAAGACCAACGGCGAAATGGCCGGGGAAAAAATTCGCGACGCGTTGGCCAAAACCACCTTCGACGAGCTGCTGAAAAACCCGGACTATATTGAAACCGGGGCCAAGATCAACCGCGAGGGCGAGGCCATCGCCTCGGTGCAGATCCTCACCTCGACCGAAAAAGTCAAAGCCCTGATTCGCTACACCACCCTGCTGATTGGCTCGTTTTCACTGGTGTTCCTGCTGATCATTGCCAGTTTTATCTGGCTGCTCGGCAAGCGGATTATTCAGCGGCCCATCGATGCTTTGCGCAACAGCGCCGACCAGTTGGCCAGTGGTCACCTCGACTACGAGATCAACACCAAGCGCAATGATGAACTCGGCAGCCTGGCAGTCAGCTTCGATCAAATGCGCAACTCCATCCGTAAAAAACTCGCCGACCTGGCGATTCTCAACCATACCGGCGAAACCATGGCCGGCATCCACGACCAGACCGAAGCGCTGGAGACCGTGATCAAGGTGATGAGCGAGCAAAGCTGTGTGGAGCGCGGCTCGATCTACCTGTTGGACGCCGAGCAAAATCTAACCCTGCACGCTTACTACCCCGAGATGGGCGGCGGGGCCAGTTTCCCCAAGAGTTTTAAATTGTCCGAAGGGGTGGCCGGGCACGTGGCCAGCACCGGCAAGACGCTGTTTTTGCCGGACGTCAGCAAGGCGCCAGACTATGTCGGCATGTCTGCCAACGAGCATTCAAAAGCCCTGCTGTGCGTGCCGATGATGGACGACAAAACGGTCTTTGGGGTGATGAACTTTGTCGGCGAAGTCGGCAAGGTGAGCTTCGCCCCTGAGGATGAAGGCTTTGCCCTGACCATCGCGCGGATGGCGGTCATCACCACCAAAAACATCCAGATGCTCGAGGTGATAGCCGAGCAAAATCGCACCTTGGAAGAGCGAATCCTGCTGCGCACCAGCGAGCTCAGACAAAAAACCAATGACGTCAGCAATATGCTGCAGAACATGCGTCAGGGGATTTTTACCATCGTCAACGGCTCGGTGATTCATGCCGAATATTCGGCCTTTCTGACGGAGATATTTGAAACCAGTGAGGTGGCCAACCAGCGTGTGTCGCCCTTCTTGTTTGACCGCAGCAGTGTCGCCGGCGATGTCCTCAATCAGGTTGAGGCCACCCTCGACGCGATGATTGGCGAAGATGCGATGAACTTTCAGTTCAACTCGCATTTACTGGTGACCGAATACACAAAACTATTCGATGGCGGCCGCACCAAGATTCTTGAGCTGGACTGGAATCCGGTACTGGACAGCGATGAGCTGATCGACAAATTAATGGTCACAGTGCGCGATGTCACCGAACTGAAAGCCCTGCAACTTGAAACAGAAAAGCAAAAAGAACAGCTGGAAATCATTGGCCAAATTCTCTCGGTGTCGAAAGACAAGCTGCTCGAATTTATCAAAAGCTCCTACGAGTTTATGGATGAAAACCAAGCGCTGATTGGTAGCAACGAAGAGAAGGACCTGGAGGTTATTGCCACCCTGTTTCGTAACATGCACACCATTAAAGGCAATGCCCGCACCTATGGTTTGAATTACATCACCGATAGCGTGCATGAGGCCGAAACGACGTACAGCCGGCTGCGTTCGGAAGAAGATTTCCCCTGGGATCAAACCGAGTTGCTCGAACAGCTGCAGGCTGCGCGGCTCTGTGTGGCGCGCTACGAAACCATCTTCAAAGAGAAATTGGCCGGCTTCACCGATGAGGCGGGGATTGATCCGGCGGTCTTGGAGAGCATCAGCAATGCCATCGACGGCATCAATGAAATGTCCCAAGTTAATGAGCTTAAACACTCGATTCAATTGATTCGCAACTCGATCAATACCTTCCGCTATGAGTCGGTTGGCGAAACCCTCAAGGGCATCATTGCCGCCGTGCCCTCGATCGCCAAACAGTTGGATAAAGAGCTGCCGGAAATTCTAATTACCGACAACTTTGTGCGTCTATCGCGAGACATAGTGCCGATGCTGCGTAACGTCTTTATGCACGTGTTTCGCAATAGCCTCGACCATGGCCTGGAAAGCACTGCCCAGCGCCTCGCTCAGGGCAAGGCTGCCCACGGGCAGATCAACTTGAATGTCAGCCTGGATGCCGATCAAGTGTTGTTCTCGTTTAGCGATGACGGCAAGGGTCTGGCCCTGGAGAGCATTCAGCGTAAAGCCATTGCCAATGGGCAATTGACTGCGGAGCAGGTGGTTAGCGACGAGCAAATTGCCGAACTGATCTTTTTGTCCGGGCTCTCAACGGCGACCGAGGTGACCAATGTGTCGGGTCGTGGGGTGGGCATGGATGCGATCCGCAAGTTTCTGCAGAAACACCATGGCAACGTGCAGGTAGTGTTTCCGGGGCCGCCGGCCGCCAATGGCTTTCGCCCGTTTGCGCTGTTAATCACGCTGCCGGCAAAATTTGCTTTGCATCAATCCTAAGGTTTTTGCCCGGTGAGAGCCTGGCCGTTTGCCCAGCTGCTTAGTCGTATTTCTCGAAATAGAACAGGAATAACACCATGCGCAAGTTACTGACTGTTGGGCTGCTGGTTATCTTGGGCTGCGGCAAGGCCGTGGCCGGCCCGACTTATGTGCTGGGGGTTGAGGCACTGAATTATTACCCGCATTACAGCAATGAAGGCGGGCAATACAGCGGTTTTGCCCGTGAGCTATTTGACAGCTTTGCCAAAACCAAAGGCTATAGCTTCGAATACCGGGCGCTACCGGTGGCGCGGCTGTATGAATCGTTTTTTGCCGGCGAGTTGGATTTTAAATACCCGGACAACCAGCAGTGGCAGGCAGCCAAGCGCAAGGGGCTGAGCGTTAGTTATTCTGATCCGGTGGTGAGCTACACCGATGGCGTGCTGGTCTTGCCGGCCAATAAAGGCAAGGGCGTTGAGCAGTTAAAACAATTGGGCACGGTGCGCGGTTTTACCCCTTGGGATTACCTCGGTCTGGTCGATAAAGGCCAAATCAAACTGCAAGAGGTCAACAGCTTTCAGCAGTCACTGCTGCAGGGCATTAATAACCGGGTAAACGGTGTCTATATGAATGCGGAAGTCGGCCGCTACCAACTCAATACTGTACTCAAGCAACCAGATGCTTTGGTGTTCGATGAGGCCCTGCCAAATTCAAAAGGCTTTTACACCCTGTCCACGACCAAGCACGCCCAAGTGATTGACGAATTTAATCAGTTTCTCAAGGAGCACAGCGCCGAGGTGGCGGCCTTGAAAACCAAGTACGGGTTGCAATAGTTTTACCCGCGCGGGCCGGCGCTGTGCAGAAAGCCTCGGGCGGCTTTGTCTTATTAGCTTTTGGCTGATCATGCTTGGGGTGGCTATGGCATATTTAACGCACTTGTCTGGCGTGTTGTTTGGTGTTGGGTTTTTTATTCCAGGCGGGCGTCAATTAGCTGAATCAGGGGCTTCACATGAACCTTAATCAAGTCACCCTGGCGGTTAGCGATGTGCCCCGCGCCATCGATTTTTATCAACGTCTGGGCTTGCAGTTGATCGTGCAAAACCTGCCCAGCTATGCGCGCTTTGGTTGCCCCGATGGACAGGCCAGTTTCTCGCTGAGCCAGGTTGCGCACGTGACGCCCAGCCAAACGCTGATCTACTTCGAATGCGCCGAGCTGGATGCCACAGTGGCGCGCTTGCAGGCCAATGGTGTGTTCTTCAGCCAGCTGCCCATCAATCAGCCGTGGCTGTGGCGCGAAGCTTATCTGCACGACCCCGACGGTAATCCGCTGTGCCTTTACCACGCCGGCAGCAACCGGCTGAACCCGCCGTGGCGTTTGGTTTAGGCGCAGGCTTGCCGGGACTGGCGTTTCAGTTGCTGCGGCTCTTTGGCGGTTGCCGAGAGGCGACCAACTTATAGGCCACGTAGTACTTGTAGATATTGCCGACGTAATCGACGGTTTCCCGGCCCACCACGCGGGCGGCGGCGTGCTCTACATTGCCGAACCAGACATTCGGGTCGAGCCCGGACTTTTCTGCCAGGCGGCGAAATTTGCGCAGATTGCCGGGGCCGGCGTTATACGCGGCGAAGGCCATCAGGGTTTTGTTCATCGGTGTCAGCTCGGGATCATTCAAGTATTTGTCGGCCAGCAAGCGCATGTACTTGCTGCCGGCTTCGATATTCTTGTCGGCGCTGCTGTCGATGCCCTTGATCCCTACCGCTGGATCGGCCGCCGTGCTGGGCAGCAACTGCATCACCCCGACGGCGCCCCTTTGGCTGCGGGCGCGTTGATCCAGTTGCGACTCCTGAAAGCCTTGCGCCATCAACATCAGGTGATCGAACTGATAAGTGCCGGCATGTTTTTCGAACAGGCTTACCAGCTCTTTGTATTTCAGCATTTCTTGTTCCGAGGTGGCATTGAGCATGCGTTTGCTGTTGCTCACATACTTGGTGCGCAGCGAGTTACCGAATGCCGTCCCGAGTTTGTGTTTGCCGAAAAAAGCACTGAGCTCGGTTTTCAGCAGCGGGCTGCCTTTGCGGATGGCCCAGGCAAACTCAGCGCCTTGGTGCAGATAGAAGGCGTCTTGAATGTGCAGATCGGTGTAAAGCGGTTGCCAGCGTTCGGCCAGGTAGCGGTCAACCACTGTGGCGTTAATCAGGCCGGCATTGACCATTTCCAGCAGGTCCTCGGATTCGAGATTTTCATCCGCGGTGATCACGTTTACCGGCGCCAGTCCCTGCTCTTTCAGGCGTTTGTTGAGTGTGATCAAGTGTTCGAAATAGCTGCTGGAGGCTCGCACCGTTATCTCCTGACCGGCCAGTTCCTCCAGTTGGTTGAGGGTTTTGCTGCCAGGGCCGCTGACCAATGCTTCACGGATACCCGTGGCAAAGGGTGCGGCAAAATCGACGGTGTTGAGCCGCCCTTCGGTAATGGTCAGCCCGCCGGCGGCGACATCCCCTTCGCCCTTGAGCAACTTGGGCAGCAACTCGTCGCGCGCCACCGGGATAAATGCCACTCGCCACTGCAAGGATTTCTGTGAGTAAGGATGGGTCTTGTTCAGCCAGGCTTCCAAGGCCTTGCCGAGCTCATAACTGATGCCTTGTTGGCGGCCCCGGTCGACGCTAAAAAAGGTTTTGCTATAAGGCACCAGAACCCGGATAAACCGGCGCTGCTGCATGCCATCGAAATCACCAATCCAGGCACTGGGCATGGGCAATACCAGGCGCTCGACTTCAGCTTCTTCTTGGACGTCGAGCGTGACGGGTGGCAGTTGCAAGTTATCCTGCGCGGCGCCTGAGGGTTTTGCCGCCATGGGCTCATCTGCGCGCCAGCTCTGGCCGGTAACAATGGCCAGGGGCAGCAACAGTATGAGCAGGGCCAATAAAGGGTAGCGCGTGAGTTTCATTGGGTACTCCGTGCACGGCATGGATAGCGGGGTTTCAGTCTGAGAGTGCGGGGGCCCGCGCCACTAATAGCAGGATAGTTGAGGCCGCTCTTGCTGCGTGGCAATGGCCAGCGCGCAACGTCGCTGCCGGCTTGCGCAATAAGCGTGGAGGCTTGTCTGAGTGCTTAGCCACCGCAGTGCATAACTGCGGCACTCATCCCCAATCGGCGTGGACAGAGCTGTGGATAAGCTGTCCACTGTCGGCCCCAGCCCAGTGTTGTTACGGGCTTCCGGCTATCGATCAAATTTCATTCAATTTCAAGCAGTTAGCTAAATAGTTAAACACAGTAGCTGTGCAGTCTCCTGTGGATAAACTGTGTGGTTCTGGCTGCAGCCAAGCGTTGGTGCGGCTTGCAGGACTCTGGTGGTTTTTTGACCAGTTGCGTTGCGCCTTCAAGCACTGCAGCGCCGGCACTCAGCTCAGGTACGGCTGGATATCCACCGCGTCGATCAGTTCCTTGGGCATATAGCGTTCGGCATAGTCGCGGTACACCCCCGAGCGCAGGAACAGGGCGAACAGCTCGGGATCGATGTGTTGGTCCTTCTTCATAAAACCCATGATCTTGATGGCTTCCGAGAGGGTCTTGCCCTTCTTGTATGGCCGGTCGACCGCGGTCAGCGCTTCGAAGATATCGGCAATCGCCATTATCCGCGCCGGCACGCTCATCTCGTCGTGGGTCAGGCGCTTCGGGTAACCGCTGCCGTCCATCTTCTCGTGGTGGCCGCCGGCAATTTCCGGGACCTTTTGCAGGTGCCGCGGGAAGGGCAGTTTCTCCAGCATGATGATGGTCTGGATGATGTGCTCGTTGATCTTGAAGCGCTCCTCCTCGGCCAGGGTGCCGCGGCCGATGCTCAGGTTGTAGAGTTCGCCGCGGTTGTACAGGTACTCCGGTACCTTGACCTTGAAGCCCCAGGGATTGTCCGCCGGCAGTTTGTCGCGCTCGCTGCGCAGGAACAGGTGCTCGGGCTTGTCGGCCAACAGCGGTTCGCTGGCCGGTAGCGGCTGCTCGGGACTGCGCTCCTTGCGTTGTCTTTCCTCTTGGGAAATCCCCAGCCGGTCTGACAGGGTGCGCGTCCAGGTCCGCTGGCCGATGCTCTGCATTCGCTCGATGCGCTCGGGGGCCATGAATTCGCCGCCTTCATTGCACTGGGCGACAAAGGCGAACTCCTCATCCAGCTGCTGTAGCTGACTGGCCAGGCTGGCCTGCAAGGGTTCGGCAGCACCGCCGGCGGCAATCGCCTTGAGGCAGGCGATTTCGGCGTCACGCTTGAGCACCTCGAAGCGCATGCGCACTTCGTGGATGCGGTCGCACAGGGTTTCCAGCTTGGTGGCCTTGTCGACCACGTATTCCGGAGTGGTGACCTTGCCGCAGTCGTGCAGCCAGGCGGCGATATGCAGCTCTTCCCATTGCTCGGCGCTCAGGCTGAACTCGCCGAACGGGCCGTCCTGTTCGGCACAGGCGGCGCGGGCCAGCATCTTGGTTAGCTCTGGCACACGCTGGCAGTGGCCGCCGGTGTACGGGCTCTTGGCGTCGATGGCGCCGGCAATCAGCTGGATAAAGGATTCCAGCAGGATTTTCTGTTCCTCGATCAGCCGCTGGGTATTGAGGGCCACGGCCGAGGTGGTGGACAGCGCCTTGACGAAGGCCATCAGCTCCTTGGTCAGCTTGGTGCGGCGCTGATCCACCAGCAGTGCCAGTGCGCCGAGCAGTTCGCCATTGCGGTTGCGCAATGGCAGCGCCCACAGGGTCAGGCGCTCTTCGATAGCGTTGAGCGCCGGAAAGAAGCGTTGCAATTCCTCGCTGGACAGCTCGCGCAGAGGGAGCTGTTCAGTCAGGGCGAGCACCAGCGGATGAGCATGATCCTTGAGTATCTCCAGGGTGTGCGCTCCGTGCTCATCCAGCAGCCCGCTGCCCTGGCGCACGCGCACCAGATCCAGCTGAGTGCCATTGGCATCGGCCAGGTAGATCAGGCTGGCATCGGCGCCGGTCACCGACTGCATCTCGCTGAGCAGGCGGGCCAGCAGGCTGTTGAAATTGGTTTCACTGGCCAGCGCGGTAGACAGCTGCAGAAAGCGCTTGATGGTGCTTTTCATGCCGCCCATGGCATTGGCCAGATCGACCACTTCAGCGATCTGTGACTCGACATCGAGCGGCTCTTCGAAGTCGAAGCGCTGGATCTTGACGGCTTCACGGGTCAGCGCGTGCAGTGGCTTGGAGGCCAGTCTGGACAGGGCGAAGGCGACCAGAATGCCCAGCAGTAGCAGGCCGATGACGATATACAGGCTGCGGCGCAGGCTGGCAAAGGCGCTGGCCATCAGCTCCTCATGCGGCGCCGCAATCCAGATGGCCAGCTTGCCATTGGCCATGGCAAATCTGAATACGCCTCCTTCCCAGTCATTGCCCTGATCGTCAGTAAATGACTTGGTGCCTGATTGCAGATCCGCTGATTCATCGATGAGCTTTTTCAACATCGGCAGGTGCAGGTCATTGACGGTCGGCAGGCGGCCCTTGCCGTCTGCACCGGTGATTATTTCTACCGGGCCCAGGTGCGAGCTGAGCACCTCGCCGCGGCCATTGATCAAGGCGATCCGGGTATCTGGGGAGACCTTATTTTTCGCCAGAATCTGGTTGACCGAGCGCAGGGTAATGTCGATGGCGGCCACGCCCAGGCCATCGTCATTTTTAAAGGCGAAGGTCGAGCCGACCTCGCCGCTGCTGGAGAAAACATAGGGTGGTTGTATATAAAGCCCATCGCTCTGCAGGGCCTTTTGGTACCAGTCGCGGGTTCGCGGGTCGTAGTGATAGTCAGGTTTGGCGCGCCGCTCGATCAGCGCCAGTTTGGCGTCGAAGAACAGGTATTCGCCGATCGTCTTGCCATCCTGCACCTGGATACTTTGCACCATCCAGGCGGTGCTGGATGGCGCGGCAAACAGGTCTTGCAGTTTCGGGTCCTCCCGCCAGCGCCGCAGCATAAAGAAATCACCGCTCTGGTAGCCCAGATACAGGGCATTGGCATTGGCTTGCGCCTGCAGTGCGGCGGCCATCCAGGCCAGGTTATCGAGCCGCTGCGCGAGACTGCTGGCGTGCATCAGCCGTTGCTTGGCCAGTAGCGAGCTGGTGGCTACTGCGCCGCGCACAGTGTTTTCGATGTCCTGGATGGCATTCTGGCCAATCAGGGCAAAGCGCTGGCCGACTTCCTCGGTAATCAGTTGGCGGGTTTCGCGGAACTGAAAGCTGTTGGTGATGGCCGCAAAGCCCACCAGCAGGCCGATAAACAGGTAGGAAATATGCACGGCGAAGGGGATGCGACGTGAGGGCACGGGCCTGCTCCTTAAGTTGAGCGTTCTTAACGCTATGACTATAGATAGGCAGGCTCGGCTTGCTGCACGGCGAGCGCAATAAGTGGCCGTTTTGTTGCGATGGCAGTCCGGCGTGACAGGGCCATGACTAGGCGCGTGCCCGCAGCAGTGTCCCGGGCTAGGGTCAGTGCCGTGCAGCAATGCCTCAGACGGTTGTCAGTCTGCCGTCCTGATCCGCCGAGAGTGGCGCTTGCCAGCGTTTGAGCAGTTGGCCGACCCGGTAACCACGCCAGCCGAGCATCCGGCTGGCGGTCAGTACGCCGGCCATCAGCGCGCCGCCGACCCCGGCGGTGACGGTGTCTGCGCCGGTCAGGTAGAGGCCCTTGATCGGTGTCTGGCTGTGAATCCAGTGCTGGTCGAAGCGTTTTACCGTGTGGTCGATGCCGTAGATTTCGCCCTGCACGTTCCACTGGAACCATTCGGTGGACAGCGGTGTGGCCAGCTCGCAGAAATCCAAATGACCGCGCAGTTGTGGCTGGTGGCGGTAGAGGGTTTCCAGCAAGTGCTCGGTGAGCTGCGCCTTGAATGCCTCGTAGTCGTCGCCGCGCTTGCCCCAGGTGCTGCCCTGCCATTGGGCAAACAGTTGCGGTTGGGTCGCGGCGACTATTTCCACCGTGGCCTTGTTGGGAAAGCGCGCATCCCAGGACGGGTCTTTGGCCGACGGGAAGGACATATAAATCAGCGGCATGGGTGCGCCGGCGTCACTCTTGAAAGTGCTGACATTCTGGTCGTGATCAAAGCTTGGGTAGACCCAGTAGTTGGTCTTCGGCAGGCCCAGCGCTGCGGCGCTGCCCTTGAAGCCGGCGTACAGGCACAGGGTCGCGGCAGAGGGTTCGACCTGTTGCAGTGGCGCCAGCAGGTTGTGGCGGGCGGCCACTTCGGCCGGAATCAGCCGGGTGTAAGTGGGGATTAATCCGGCGCAACTGACGATCTGCGGCGCCCGCAGCTCGACGCCGTCTTTGTGCAGGCGCACGCCCACCGCCCGGCCGTTTTCGATGAGAATCTGCTCGACCCCGGCATAGGTGAACACCTGGCCGCCGGCCGCTTCGATCACCGGGATGATGGTCTCGGCAATCCGCACCGCGCCGCCCACCGGGTAGTTGCCGCCGGTGATGTAGTGCTTGGCGACCATGGCGTGCATGACGAAGGCGGCCTGCGCCGGTGGCAGGCCGTAGTCGCCCCACTGGGCGGTGAGCAGGCCGATCAGCTCGCGGTTCTGGGTCAGACCTTCGAGCACTTCCAGGGTGGTCTTGAAGAAGTAATCCGGCAGCAGCCGGCGGCGCAACTTGCTGTAGAGCACGCCCAGGGTGCGCGGCAGGGCCTGGCCGGCGAAGAAGCGCGGCACCTTGGCGCTGACCTCGCTGAGCAAGTCGACATAACGGTCGATGGCCGCCGACTCCTGGGGGAAGTGGCGCTTCACTTCGGTCTTGAACTCTTCGCGGCCGGCCACGTAATCGTAAGTTTTCTCACCGAGGATGATGCGATCGTAGTGGGCGTCCATCGGCGCCCAGTGCAGGTTGCCGTCGCTGATCACGTCGAACACCCGACGGATCGCCGACCAGGGTTTGTGCACCTCGCCGATGTAATGCACGCCCACGTCCCACTCATAGCCTTCGCGCTCATAACTGTGGGTGTAGCCGCCGGCGGTGTAGTGCTGCTCCAGCACGCACACGCGTTTACCGAGCTTGGCCAGTAGCGCGGCGGTGGTCAGGCCGCCGATGCCGGAGCCGATGACGATGGCGTCGTAATCGGTGCGGGCCAGGCGTGGGCGAAAGCGGGTGCCGGTGCGTTTCATTGAGGATCTCCGGTTATTGTTGTTATGCAATTGTTTGCATACTAGATCGGCTTTCTCGCCTAATGCAACTTATTGCATAGCCCGTATACTGCGCCGCTCTCCTCGTTTGCCTCGTGAAGCCTGCCCATGTCCCTTAAACACGCCATTCTTATCCTGCTGGAAAGCCAGCCTGGCAGCGGTTATGACCTGCTGAAACGCTTCAAGGATGGCCTCGGTTATTTCTGGAACGCCAAGCACCAGCAGGTCTATCTGGAGCTGAAAAAACTCAATGAGGCCGGTTGGCTGGAGTTTGAGGCCGAGGCGCAAGACACCCGCCCGGACAAGAAAAATTACCGCCTGACCCCAGCCGGGCATGCCGAACTGTTGCGCTGGTTGGCGGCGCCGGTGCAGCCAAACAAGATCAACGATGCCTTGCTGGTCAAGCTGTTCGGCGGGGTCCACACCACACCCGCCAATCTGCGCGAAGAGATGAGCGCCCACGTCGCGGTGCACCGCAAAACCCTGGACAGCCTGCTCAACATCGAGCGCGATTACCTGGCCCTGCCCGCTGCCGAACGGCACGCCTGGCGCCTGCCCTACCTGACCCTGCGGCGCGGTATTTTAGGCGAGCAAGCCTGGCTGGCCTGGGCGGCTGAAGTGGCGCTGGAGTTGAGTCGGTAGGGCGGACTGCGTGCTTTTGTAGGGTGGGTTAGACGCGCAGCGGCGTAACCCATCGCGGGTAACCGGCATGATCGCTGCCGATGGGTATCGCTACGCTCACCCATCCTACGAGCCGAGCGCATCACGACAAGCACCAAC
>JAIERD010000280.1 GCA_019747155.1 Pseudomonadaceae bacterium | reverse complement strand
CCGCCGACGATACCAACCTTGACCATGACCCGCCCCTCAAACAAACCCTGTAGAACCAGGCGCTGTGAAAAAGTAGCGAGCGAAGGTTAGGCAAGGCAAAAGCAGGCGAAAAAGCGCAGTTTACAGGTTGTAAATGAGCATTTTGAGCCTGCTTTTAACGCTGCATAGCCGAGCGCAGTAGTTTTCACACCGCCTGGGAAGGCGCTGATGATACGGCCGCGCGCCCTGCCAGCCAACTGTTAGGGTGACGCACCGACCCACCAGCCACTACTATTCGTGCACTTTATTACGGGAATGAACACATGCTGTATCTCTGGGTGAAAGCCTTTCACATCATCGCCGTGGTGACCTGGTTCGCCGCGCTGTTCTATCTGCCGCGCTTATTCGTTTACCACGCCATGAGCAGCGACAGCCTCAGCCATGAGCGTTTCTGCATCATGGAGCGCAAGCTCTATCGCGGCATTATGCAGCCCTCGATGGTCGCCACCCTGTTGCTCGGCGGCTGGCTGCTGTACCTCAACCCGGGCTGGCTGAGCATGGGCTGGTTGCACGTCAAACTGACCTTGGTGTTGCTGCTGCTCGGTTACCACCACCTGTGTGGCGCGCAACTGAAAGCCTTTGCCCGTGGCGAAAACGCTCGCGGTCATGTGTTCTATCGCTGGTTCAATGAAGTGCCGGTGCTGTTTCTGCTGGCGATTGTGATTTTGGTGGTGGTCAAACCCTTCTGATTAACAGGCCGTTGAAAAATGTAGCGAGCGACGGCTAGGCAAGGCGAAATCAGCCGAAAAAGCGCAGTGTACGAGCTGTACATGAGCATTTTGAGGCTGATTTCAACGCCGCATAGCCGAGCGTAGTAGTTTTTCAACGGCCTGTTAGCGCCCAACCTGACAAGAGGAAATACCATGTCCCTGCCTGACCTGCTCGCCCAACGCTTACGGCTGCCTCTGGTGGCCGCGCCAATGTTTCTGGTCTCTAACCCGCAACTGGTATTGGCCTGCTGCAATAACGGCGTGGTCGGCAGCTTCCCGGCGCTGAACTTGCGCGAGAGCAGCGAGTTTCGCGCCTGGCTGGATGAAATCGAAGCGGGCCTGACGGCCGATGCCGCGCCCTATGCGGTCAACCTGATCGTTCACCAGACCAATCCACGGCTGCAGGCGGACCTGGCCATTTGCGTGGAGAAACGCGTGCCCATCATCATCACCAGCCTGGGCGCGGTGAAGGAAGTGGTCGATGCGGTGCACAGCTATGGCGGCCTGGTATTTCACGACGTGACCACCCGCCGACATGCCGAAAAAGCCGCACAAGCCGGAGTTGATGGACTGATCGCCGTGGCCGCCGGAGCCGGTGGCCACGCCGGCACCTGGAGTCCCTTTGCGCTGATTGCCGAGATTCGTCAGTTCTTCGACAAGACCCTGTTGCTGGCCGGCTGCCTCAACCAAGGCCATGAAATCTTGGCCGCGCAACTGCTTGGCGCCGATCTGGCCTACTTCGGCACGCGCTTTATCGCCACCCAAGAAAGCCATGCCGGCGATGCCTATAAACAAATGCTGCTGGACGCCCAAGCCGCTGACATCATTCACACCCCGGCGGTGTCTGGCATCCCAGCCAGCTTTATGCGCCAGAGCCTGCAAGCCGCCGGTTACGACCTGCAAGCCTTGCAAAACAAGGGCGAAGTCAATTATGGCGAAAAGCTCAAACCAATGAACGAAGAAGCCAAGGCCTGGAAAACCGTCTGGTCGGCCGGCCAAGGGGCTGGCAGCATCACCGACCTGCCAACCGTTGCCGAGCTGATTGCCCGACTGGACATCGAATACCGCGTAGCCAACCAACGCAGCGCGCAACTGGCGCAGCACTGGGCAAAATAATCCACGCCAAGACCTGAACTACGCCGCCTTTTATTACCGCCCGCCCTTGTATCCAAGGCCGCGCGGCTATTAGGCTGTGCGCACCCCCACCCCTACTGCTGACAGGGACGCCCGCATGCCACAAACCAAATTCAAAATCGTCTTCAATGGCGAGCTCATGCCCGATGCCCTGCTGGACGAGGTCAAAGACAAGCTCGCGCTACTGTTCAAAAGTGATCGCACCAAAATCAACGGTCTGTTCGACGGCGGCCCGATAGCCCTGAAGCGCGATCTGTCGGAAGAGGAAGCCGACAAATATCTGGCCGCGCTACAGCGCACCGGCGCCAAGGTGCGTAAAGAGGCTGATCTGGCCGCCAGCCTAAGCCTGGTTGAGACTGAAGATCACGTCACCCCGACCACGCTTAGCACAACCACAACTGCCAGCAACGACCTGCGCATGCACTGCCCCAAGTGCGGCCATGAGCAAGCCAAGGCCGTGGAATGCGAAGCCTGCGGCATCATCATCGACAAGTTTCTCACCCGCCAGGCCGAACTAGGCGACAGCGCACCGGCTCCAACCGTCAGCCAAACAGCAACCGTCGCCCCGGCCAGCGCGCCGCTAAGTGCAACCCCTTACGCGCCACCCACGGCCAATGTCGCCGAGGCGCTGCCAGAGTTTGCCGAACTAAAACCCTTCGGCATTGAAGGCCGCATAGGTCGCCTGCGCTATCTGGCCTGGTCACTGGTGATGATGGCTGCCGCCTTAGTGCCTCTAGGCATCGGCATGTCGGTTATCTTCAGCCTTGGCAGTGACACCTCTTTGCTATCCGTTGCTGTAGCCATAATTGGCGTATTGGCAGTAGTTGCCATGGCCGTGGTCAGCATCCAGATTGGCGTCAAGCGTCTGCACGACATCGGCTGGTCCGGCTGGCTGCTACTGATCAGCCTGATCCCTGCGGTTGGTAGCGTGTTCTCCATCATCATGCTGGTGGTACCTGGCAGCACCGGGGCTAACCGCTTCGGCCCACCGCCACCACCCAATAGCCGCGCAGTGAAAATACTCGCAGGCCTCTGGCTGCTGGTACCGGTGCTCGGCATTCTCGCGGCCATCGCCATCCCGCAATATCAGGACTATACCGAGCGCGCCCGTGACGCTCAGTCCAGCAGTTACGAAGAAACCGACAGCGCCACCTACTCCGATGAAGCGGCAGACGCTGCAGTCCCAGTCGAGCCCGCAGAGGCCTTTGACGACGCTGAACCCACTGACGACGCCGACACCAGCGAAAACCAGTAATAGCTTATTACCGCGGCCGCCCGGCCGCGGGTTGATGGAGAACATGCATGTCCCGTTACGCCCTGATTACCGGCGCCTCTAGCGGGATTGGCTTAGCCCTCGCCGAAGCCCTGGCCCGCCGTGGCCGTAACCTGATTTTGGTAGCCCGCCAGCGCGACGCACTGGAAAGCATTGCCTGCGAGCTGACTCAGCGCTTCGGCGTTGAGGTGTTGTTTAGCGCCTGCGATTTAAGCGAGCCATTGCAGCTCTCTGGCCTACTGCAAGAGCTGGAGCAAGCCGATCGGCAGATCGAACTGCTGATCAACAATGCCGGTATCGGCACGGCCGGCGCCTTTCTCAAGCAGGACTGGAGCCGCGAGCAACAACTGATCGAGGTCAACATCCTCGCCCTCACTCGTCTCTGCCATGCCCTGGGCCAGCGGATGCAGCAACAAGGTGGCGGACAGATTCTTAACGTCGCCTCGGTGGCCAGCTTCCAGCCAGGCCCGTGGATGAGCAACTACTACGCCAGCAAAGCCTTTGTGCTGAGCTTTTCCGAAGGCTTGCGCGAAGAGCTTAAAGAACATGGCATCCAGGTTTCGGTGCTGTGCCCAGGCCCAACCCGCAGCGCATTTTTCCGCAATGCGCAGATGAAGAGCGCCAAGCTCGAGCGCAGCTCGCTGATGATGAGCTGCGAAGAAGTGGCGCTGCTGACGGTGCAAGCGCTGGAGAAAAACCGCGCCATCATCATCCCCGGCTGGCGCAACAAACTCATGGCCTACTGGCCGCGACTGGTTCCACGCGCCCTGGTGCGGCGCCTGGTCGGCAAGGTCAACCGCTCAAGCTCGGGGCGCCAAGCCGACTAGGCCAAAGGCCCGATTGAAACTGTAGGAGCCAGCTTGCTGGCGATCCCTGCGCCATACAGACATCGCTATAAAAGCATCGCCAGCAAGCTGGCTCCTACAACAGCGGCGGATTAATCGGCACTCACAGTGCGCCCATCGGCCCAAGCACGCAGCTGCGCCAGGTCTTCGGCCATCACCACCGACAGTGGTGAACTGCCCTGAATCATCTGCACCAACAAGGCCTGATCGACCGCTTGCTGCCGAGCCTGAGCGGCATACAGAGCGCTGACCACCGCCTGCTCGATCTCCGCACCGGCAAAGCCTTCACTGACGGCGGCCAGTTGCGCCAGATCAAACAGACCCGGCTCCTGCTCGCGACGCTGCAGGTGAATGCGGAAGATCTCGGCGCGCACCTCGGCATCCGGCAAGTCGACAAAAAACAGCTCATCGAAACGACCCTTGCGGACTAACTCCGGTGGCAGTCGCTCGATGGCATTGGCGGTCGCCACCATAAATACCGGTGCCTTGCGCTCGGCCATCCAGGTCAGCAAGGTGCCGAGCACCCGTTGACTGACGCCGCCGTCCTGCTCACCGCTGGCCAGGCCTTTTTCAATCTCATCCATCCACAGCACGCAGGGCGCCATCTGCTCGGCCAGTTGCAGCGCTTCACGCAGGTTGCGCTCGGTTTCACCAAAGAACTTGTTGTACAGGCAGGCAAAGTCCAGGCGCAGCAATGGCAAGCCCCAGAGCCCGGCGATCGCCTTGGCCGCCAGACTCTTGCCGCCGCCCTGCACACCGACCAGCAGCACACCCTTGGGTAAATCGTCGGCCTTGCCGGCCAGAAACACCTGCTCGCGATCACCGAGCCAGCGCTTGAGGTTGCGCAGCCCACCGACCTCGGCAAACCGTGCGGTGTCGTATTCAAAACTCAGCACGCCATCCAGGTCGAGCAACTGGAACTTGCTCTTGTTCAGCTTGGGCAGGTCGTCCTGGGTAATGGCGCCGTCATCGCAAATCACCCGCCGCGCCAAGGCCCGCGCCTGGGCATGGCCCATGCCACGCAGATTTTTCACCACCTGCTGCAGGGTGCGGTTATCGGTACGCACCCGCGCACCGCGATTGCTCTCACTCCAGCGCGTCGCCTCATCGCGCACAATCGCCAGCAACTCATCCTCAGTCGGCAGCGCCAGGCTGAAACGGGCTGCGTAGCGCTGCACTTCGGCCGGTAATTTCAACGCATGGGAGACCAGCACCAGAGTCGGCCGGTGCTGACCTTCCGCCTGGGCGATCTCCTTCAGCAAACGCACCAGCTTGGGGTTGTCGGCCAAGAACGGATGCAAGTCGCAGAGCACATAGAGATTGGGCTGCGGGTCGTGCTTGATCAGTTTGAGCGCCGCCTCCGGCTCCAGGCTTTCGCTCTGCTCGCCCGGTTCGCCGGCAAACCCAAGCCGCTGCAAACCCTCGGTAATCGCCCAGGTGTAGAGCCCCAAGCCGCGTTTGATGGCCAAACTGGTGAGGGTTTCCAGCACTCGCGGCTCATCCCAGGACTCGATCACCACCAACTTAACCCGCGAGTCGAGCACCAGCCCCAAATCATGAATATCGTTAATCACTGCCACTCCTTGTGCATCGCCTAGCGGGCTGCTGAACAGGTTAGGGGGAGGCACAGCCGCTGAACGCTGGTCGCCCCGAGCGCGCATGGTTACACTCTGGCGCTCAAATAACGAGCCGGGAGACTGTCCATGGACTGTCTATTCTGCAAGATCGTCGCCGGGGACATTCCTGCGCGCAAGCTGTATGAAGATGAACATGTGCTCGCTTTTCACGACATCAGCCCGGCCGCGCCGGTGCATTTCCTGGTGATCCCGAAAAAACACATCGCCACCCTCAATGACCTCACCGAAGACGATAAAGCCCTGGCCGGCCACATCCTCTTCACCGCCCAGCGCCTGGCGCTTGAGCAAGGCTGCGAAGCCGGTTTTCGGGTGGCGATGAACTGCAACCCACAAGGCGGCCAGACGGTTTACCACATTCATATGCACGTGCTCGGTCAGCGCCAGATGCAGTGGCCGCCGGGCTGATGCGAGCGCTGATCGGCGTCGCCCTGACGCTGCTGCTACCCCTGCCGGCCCTCGCCATCGAAACCGGCAGCGTGTTTCGTGACGCGCTGAACAATGACCAGCAAGGCCCGGAGTTGGTCGCCCTACCGGCCGGCAGCTTTGTACTGGGCGACAGCCTTGATCGCGGCAACGACAACGAACGGCCGCCGCGCCCGACCCAGATCAAACAGGCTTTTGCCTTGGGCCGCTTCGAGGTGACCTTCGCCGACTGGCAGCTGTACGCCGACGCCATCGGCAAACCGCTGCCCGACAACGAAGGCTGGGGTTTGTCGGCGCAGCGCCCGGTAATCAACGTCAGCTGGTTTGCCGCCCAGGGCTATTGCCAATGGCTGAGCAAGGTCAGCGGTAAGCGTTACCGCCTGCCGACCGAGGCCGAGTGGGAATATGCCGCCCGCGCCGGTAGCCAAAGCTACTATTGGTGGGGCGAGCAACTCGACAGCAGCGAGCAGCAACCCCGCGCCCATTGCCGTGGTTGCGGCACAGCACGGCAGATCGCCAGCAAAACAGCACTGGTAGGCCAGTTCGCGCCGAATGCCTTTGGTCTATATGACACTGCCGGCAATGTTTGGGAGTGGACCGCCTCGGCCTTTGCCGCGCCCTATGATGGCCATGAACAAGGCCGCGCCGGTCTGCTCGATAACAGCCCGCGAGTCACTCGCGGCGGCGCTTGGAACAGCGGCCCGGTGTATCTGCGCAGCAGCCTGCGCGACATGAAGCAGCCGCAAGTCAAAGACTATGCCCAGGGTTTTCGGGTGCTGCGCGAGCTGCCCTGATCCTAGTCAAGCCGCCAGCCAGTGCTTGGAGTAAACTGGCCCGGTGAACCACCCCGGAGCTGCCATGGCTAACCAACGTCATTACTCGCCAATTGATCGTCTGTTGCTGCAAGCCGACACTGCGCTGCGCACCTTGCTGCCGTTCAGCGGTCAGCCCTATCGACCGTCACCGGCCATAGTCCAGCAAGAGGCCCAGCTCGACGCCAACACCACACGGCATGTGGCCGGGCTGATGCGCATCAACCATACCGGTGAGGTGTGCGCCCAAGGCCTGTATCAAGGCCAGGCGCTGACCGCAAAATTGCCCCAGGTGCGCAGCGCCATGGAGCATGCCGCCGAGGAAGAAATCGACCATCTGGCCTGGTGCGAACAACGCATCCGCCAACTGGGCAGTCACCCCAGCGTGCTGAACCCGCTGTTCTATGGGTTGTCGTTTGGGGTGGGCGCAGTGGCCGGGATGATCAGCGACAAGGTCAGCCTGGGTTTCGTCGCAGCCACCGAAGATCAGGTCTGTAAGCACCTGGACGAACACCTGCAGCAGTTGCCGGCGGAAGACCAAAAGTCCCGGGCGATTCTTGAGCAGATGCGCAGCGATGAGGCCGAGCACGCCGCCGGCGCCATCGAAGCCGGTGGTTTTCGCTTCCCGGCACCGGTCAAATTCGGCATGAGCCTGCTGGCCAAGGTGATGACCAAGAGCACCTACCGGATCTGAATTCGCTAAGTTGCAGACAGAAAAAAGGGCGCTTATTAGCGCCCTTTTTCATGCCAGCAGACTTACTCGGGCATATTGCGCGCGTAGAAAATCTCCAGCATTTCGTGCTTAACCCGCGCCGTTACCTGCTCACGCTGCTCGCTGGACAGATTCTGAGTGGCGTCGCCAAACAGATAGTTATCCAGCTCAAATTCCTTGAGCAGCATCTTGGTGTGGAACAGGTTCTCCTGATAGACGTTGACGTCGGTCATTTGATAAGCCGCGCGGGTGTCTTCGGACAGGTACTTCTGGATCGAGTTAATTTCGTGGTCGATAAAGTGCTTCTTGCCTTCCACATCACGGGTGAAACCGCGCACCCGGTAGTCGACCGTGACGATGTCGGAGTCGAACTGGTGAATCAGGTAGTTCAGCGCTTTAAGCGGTGAAATCACCCCGCAAGTGGACACGTCAATATCCACCCGGAACGTGGCAATGCCTTCCACCGGATGGATTTCCGGGTAGGTGTGCACGGTGATATGGCTCTTATCCAGGTGCGCCAGAATGGTTTCTGGCAAGGGGCCCGGCGACTCCTCAATCTGGCTCTCGGTCGGGCTGACCGGCTGCTCGGAAATCAGGATCGTCACGCTGGCGCCTTGCGGATCGTAATCCTGGCGGGCGATGTTAAGAATATTGGCGCCGATAATGTCGACAACATCAGTGAGAATCTGCGTCAGCCGCTCGGCGTCGTACTCAGTATTAATGTACTGAACGTAGGCCTGCTGGTCTTCCGGCGTTTCCGCGTAGCAGATGTCATAAATGTTGAAGCTCAAGGTCTTGGTCAGGTTATTGAACCCGTGGAGCTTGAGTTTGCTTTTCACCGTAGGTAACTCTCTATATGAATGCGGCTCTGCCACATGATTGAGCATGCCCGTCAGAGGCGCGGTGCGCTTCTGCGTAGGACGGTTTACACCTCTTCGCAATGGCGATTATGGTTGTCTTGCTTGGCTTCAAAGCCTTGAAAAGCGGGCGCATTATGCAGAGCCAGGCAGCCCTGCGCCAGCCCATGCACCCAACTGCGGCGAAACCTTAAGCCAGCTCGATGATTTCGTAGTCGTGAGTAATGACCACGCCGGCGCGACCGAGCATGATCGACGCCGAGCAATACTTCTCGGCCGACAACTCCACCGCCCGCTTCACCTGGGCTTCTTTCAAACCGCGGCCTTTGACCACAAAGTGCAGATGGATCTTGGTGAAGACTTTTGGGTCTTCATCGGCGCGTTCGGCCTCAACAAAAGCCTCGCAGCTCTCCACCGCCTGACGGGATTTTTTCAAGATGCTGACCACATCAAAATTGCTGCAGCCGCCCAGGCCGATCAGCAGCATCTCCATCGGCCGCACGCCGAGATTACGACCACCGGCCTCGGGCGGACCGTCCATCACCACCACATGGCCACTGCCCGACTCGCCAAGAAACAGGGCCTCACCGGCCCATTGAATGCGTGCTTTCATTGCCAAGTCTCCGGTAAAAAATCCGCGGCAAGCTTAACACAGGGTATTCACCACCCCCATTGCGACGCATTTGACGAAATCAATTACTCTTAGCTGTTAGCTCCGTCGCAAAAACACCGCCAACTATTAAGGCTCTGTTAAGCTGGCGCCGGATAACTGGCACACTTGCCGCATGACTAATAAGAAAACGTCTGTTTAACAGAGACTTATCTGTTCTTTCCGAGATTCGTGCATGGTCGCTATCACTCTTACACCGAAAATAAAGAATTTCGACAAGCTGCTCGCGCATGCCCACCGCCGTCGCTACACCGCCAAAAGCACCATCATCTATGCCGGCGATCGTTGCGAGACGCTGTTCTTCATTATTAAAGGTTCGGTCACCATCCTGATTGAGGATGATGACGGTCGTGAGATGATCATCGCCTACCTGAACGCCGGCGATTTCTTCGGCGAGATGGGCCTGTTCGAAAAAGAAGGCAGCGAGAAAGAGCGCAGCGCCTGGGTGCGGGCCAAAACCGAATGCGAAGTGGCCGAACTGAGTTACACCAAGTTCCGCGAGCTAACCGTGCAAGACCCGGAAATGCTGATTGCCCTCGGCAGCCAGATGGCCGAGCGCCTGCGCAACACCACCCGTAAAGTTGGCGACCTGGCCTTTCTGGATGTCACCGGCCGAGTGGCGCGCACCCTGCTTGACCTGTGCAAGCAGCCGGATGCGATGACCCACCCAGACGGCATGCAGATCAAAATCACCCGCCAGGAAATCGGCCGCATCGTTGGCTGCTCGCGGGAGATGGTTGGCCGCGTGCTCAAGGTTCTGCAAGAGCAGGGCTTGGTCAACGTCAAAGGTAAAACCATGGTGGTGTTCGGCACCCGCTGAATGTCCCAGGCATAAAAAAACCGGCGCGAGCCGGTTTTTTTATGCCTGGGACATTTACTCAGTCTGGATCGGCAGCCAGTTGCACCGGCGCAGTACCTGGGAAAAACAACCGCTGCAATTCAGCACCCGGATCTTGCGCGCGCATAAACGCCTCGCCGACCAGGAAAGCGTAAACCTCGCTGATCTCCATCAGCTCGACATCGGCGCGATTGAGGATGCCGCTCTCGGTGATCACTAGGCGATCACGGGGGATTTTCGGCAGCAAATCGAGGGTCACATCCAGGCTGACTTCGAAGTTATGCAGGTTGCGATTGTTGATGCCAATCAGCGGCGTATCGAGGGTCTGCAGCGCCCGCTCCAGCTCATCGCCATCGTGCACTTCAACCAACACATCGAGGCCGACGTCTTTGGCCACGCTGGCCAGTTCGGCCATCTGCGTGTCCGCCAAGGCCGAGACAATCAGCAAAACGCAGTCGGCGCCCAGCGCCCGGGCTTCGACTATTTGGTAAGGGTCGATCATAAAATCTTTGCGAATCACCGGCAGGCTGCAGGCCGCACGAGCTTGTTGCAGGTAGGCATCGGCGCCCTGGAAGAAGTCGATATCGGTCAGTACCGACAAACACGCGGCACCGCCGCGCTGGTAACTGGCGGCCAATTCAGCCGGATTAAAATCCTCGCGCAGCACGCCTTTGCTCGGCGAAGCTTTTTTGATCTCGGCGATCACCGCCGCTTCCTTGCGCTTTACCCGCTCCTGCAAGGCATTGGCAAAACCGCGCGGTGCATCCGCGTCACGGGCCAATTGCTCCAACGCAGACAAGCTGACCAAGGCGCGGCGCGCGGCCACCTCCTCGACTTTACGGGTGAGGATTTGTTCCAAAATAGTGGGCAGGCTCACGCTTGATTCTCCAGCCGGAATACCGCAGTAAAGGATGCCAACTCGTCGATTTTTTCCAACGCCAGGCCGGTGTGCAGCGCGTCATGCGCCAACGCCACGCCAGCGCTCAAGCTATCGGCCAAATCGGCGGCGTAGAGTGCGGCGCCGGCATTCAGCACGATCAGGTCGCCGGCTTTGCGGCCAATGTCGGTTTTGCGCCGCCCCAAGGCATCGCGAATCAACGCCAGGGAGGCTTGCGGACCGTCGACTTCCAGCCCCAGCAGGGTTTGACTGCTGAGCCCGAAATCTTCTGGACGCACTTCGTATTCGGTGATTTCGCCGTCTTTCAATTCGGCCACATGGGTGGCGGCGGCCAGACTGAACTCATCCAGGCCATCGCGCGAATGCACCACCAGCACATGCTTGCTGCCCAGCCGTTTGAGCACCTCGGCCAGCGGCCGACAGAGGGTCTGACTGAATACGCCGACCACCTGATGGCGCACGCCGGCCGGATTGGTCAGCGGCCCGAGCATATTGAAAATGGTCCGCAGCCCCAGCTCACGGCGTGCCCCGGCGGCATGCTTCATCGCCTGGTGATGGACCTGGGCGAACATAAAGCCGACCCCAACGGTGTCGATGCAACGCGCCACCTGCACCGGCGTCAGCTGCAGGTAAATCCCGGCGGCCTCGAGCAAATCGGCGCTGCCGCTATTGCCCGATACCGCCCGATTGCCATGCTTGGCCACCTTGCCACCGGCCGCTGCCACCACAAAGGCAGCGGCGGTGGAGACGTTGAAGATATTGGCGCCATCACCGCCGGTGCCGACCACGTCGACCACGTTATCGAGGCTCGGCAACTCGACCTGGCTGGCCAGCTCACGCATCACCGAGACCGCACCGACTATCTCGTCGATGCTCTCGCTCTTCATGCGCATGCCCATCAGAAAGGCGCCGATCTGCGCCTCGCTGCATTGGCCGGTCATGATTTCGCGCATCACGTCCTGCATCTCCTCGGTGGACAGATCGAGCTGGGCGACGATTCGATTGAGGGCTTGCTTGATATTCATCCGCGCGTCTCCAGTCGAACACCGCCGCTCTGCTTGAGGAAATTGGCAAACAGCTCATGCCCCTGCTCAGTCAGGATCGACTCGGGGTGAAACTGCACGCCTTCGACATTCAAGGTTTTGTGCCGCAGGCCCATGATCTCGTCGACCGAGCCGTCTTCCAGCTGAGTCCAGCCGGTCACTTCCAGGCAATCGGGCAAGGTTTCGCGTTTGACTACCAGGGAGTGATAACGGGTGACCGTCAGCGGCTGATTGAGGCCGGCGAACACGCCCAGGCCCTCGTGGAATACCGGACTGATCTTGCCGTGCATCACTTGGCGGGCGCGCACCACCTCGCCGCCAAAGGCCTGGCCGATGCTCTGATGGCCCAGGCACACGCCGAGAATCGGCAGCTTGCCGGCAAAGTGCTCGATCACCGCCAGGGATACGCCGGCTTCGGTGGGTGTGCAGGGGCCAGGGGAGACCACGATGCGCTCGGGATTGAGTGCTTCGATCTCGGCCAGAGTCAGCTCATCGTTGCGGATGACTTTGACCTCGGCGCCCAATTCGGCCAGGTACTGCACCACGTTGTAGGTAAAGGAGTCGTAGTTATCGATCATTAGCAGCATGTTAAAAACCAACCTTGTGCGCCTAGTGCGCGTGTAGTTAAAGCCTGCGGCTGACACCTGGCGAAATGGCCATATTTGAGCGGGCCTTTGGCGAGCAGGAACAGCTGCAACTTGTTGCGGGCGACGCCGTGGTCGCTCGCACAAAGATCAAGTCCGCCAACGCCAGCGGGCGTGGCCTTTGATCAGGCGCATGAGGAGGGTGCTGCTGGTTTTCACTGGAATTTTCTCGTCTAGCAATCCGCTCACAGTAGCCCAGGCGCGGGCTGCGGCGCAATCTTGATCGCCGCGCAGCCCGGCCAGCGCGGCGCCATTAGCCGAGTTAAAAGCGCAATAGCGAATCACTCGGTGCCATCCTGATAGTCGCCCTTGAGCAAGTTCAGCAACGCATCGGCGTCCAGCTTGGCGCTGAGTTCACCGCCATCCAGCAGGCTGTCGGCCAGGGCGCGTTTTTTCGCGTGCAGGGCAACAATCTGCTCCTCGATGGTGTGCTCGGTCACCAACCGGTAAATGGTCACCGGGCGCAGCTGGCCCATGCGGTGCGCACGGTCGCTGGCCTGGTCTTCCACCGCCGGATTCCACCAGGGATCGAGGTGGATCACATAGTCGGCGGCGGTCAGGTTCAGGCCGGTGCCGCCAGCTTTCAGGCTGATCAGAAAGATATCGCCAGTGCCGGCCTGAAAGGCATCCATCCGCGTCTTGCGGTCTTTTGGCGAGGTGGCGCCGTCCAGATACTGATAGTGGATGCCCTGCTCATCCAGCCACTTACGGACGATGCTCAGGTGGTCAACGAACTGACTGAACACCAGCGCCTTGTGGCGGTTCTCCAGCAGCTCCGCGACGATTTCGGCGAAGGCCGCCAGCTTGCTGCCGGCCAGTCCGGCGCCGGGCATGACCAGATTGGGGTGACAGCAAAAGCGCCGCAACCGGGTAATTTCCGCCAACACCTGCAAGGATTTGTTCTGCCCTTGCGGAGCGTTGACCAGCGACTGCAAGGCTTGCTGGCGCAGCGCCTCGTAGTAGTGCGCCTCTTCGGCAGACAACGGCACCTTGTAGGTAATCTCGGTGCGCGGCGGTAACTCATCGAGCACCTGGCTTTTCAGTCGGCGCAAAATAAATGGCTGAATCAGCGCCTTCAGGGCTTTACGGGCCGACTGCTCGCCACGCTCGATCGGCGTACTGAAGCGTTCGGCGAAGCGCTCCTGGCTGCCGAGCAGGCCCGGATTGATAAAGCGAAACAGGTTCCACAGCTCGCCCAGGTGATTCTCCAGCGGCGTGCCGGTGGCGATCAACTTGAAGTCCGCTTGCAAGCACATGGCCGCTTGCGAGCGTTTGCTGCTGGCGTTTTTGATCGCCTGGGCCTCATCCAGCACCACGCTGGTCCAGTGCTGGGCGGCAAAGGCCTGATCGTCTTGTTGCAACAGGCCGTAGCTGGCCACCACCAAGTCCAGTGGGCCAAGCCCTTCCAGACTGCGGGTCTGCTGGTAGTTATGCACCTTTAAGGTCGGGGCAAAGCGCGCGGCCTCAGACAGCCAGTTAATTGCTACCGACGTCGGCGCGATGACCAATTGCGGCCCACGCGGGGCGCGCAACAGCATCAAGGCCAAGGCTTGCACGGTTTTACCCAACCCCATGTCGTCCGCCAGGCAAGCACCGACACCCCACTCAGCCAGGCGCGCCAGCCAGTCGAAACCCTCGCGTTGATAGTCGCGCAACTCGGCCTGCAGAGTGCTGGGCAGCTGCGGCTGAAAATGCTTCAGCGATTCGAGTTTATCCAGGTGCGCCTGCCAGCTGGCATCGGCCTGAAATTCGCCAGCCTCCGAGGCCAAGCCGGCCAGCAAGGGCGCAGTGAGCAGATTCAAGCGCAGGCCGTCATCGCCAACTCGGTCGGCCAGGTGCGCCAGTTCATCCAGGTGTTTGCGCAAGCTGCTGCTAAGCGCCAGCCAGTCTTGTTCGCCCAGTTTAAGGAAGCGGCCTTTGTTGGTTTTCAGCAGCTCGAGCAACTGGCGCAGGTGCAACACCCGGCCATCGTCGAGCTGCACTTCGCCGGCCAACACAAACCAGTCGCCTTGCTGCTTCAAGCCCAATTTGAGTTGGCCCATGCCCGGCCGCGCCTTGATGCGCATCCGCTCGCCTTCCGGCCACACGCATTGCAGCCGCTCGCCATCTAGCAGTTGCAGTTCACTGAGCACCTGCAAGGCATCTTGCGGATCTTCCAGCTGCCATTCCTGACCGTCGCTGTCGGCCTGGGCCAGCGCAGGACAAGCCGCCAGCACCCAGTCCAGGGTAGCGGCTTCGGCGTCCAGGTCGCGGCTGGCCTGCAGGGCTTTGCCGTCTTGCTCGCCAAGCACGTTGGCCAGGCCGACACCGGGCTTAAACCAGCTGCTGTGGGCCAGTGGGCGCACCAGCAACTGCAAGCGCAGACCGCCCTGCAACGGCAATAAATGCGCATAGAGCATCGGGTCGGCCGCCACGCAATCGAGGTGGCTGGCCAACTCCGGCAGGTCGGAGTGGATCGGCAACAGCGGCGCTATGGCACTGATCGCCTCGATCAGCTGGGCCTTGCCGGCCTGGGGCACGCTTAAGCCGTTGCCGATGATGTCGATAATCTGCCGCAGCTCACGGCTGATCGGATAAGCCAGCAGCCGGGTCGGGGTTTCTTTATAGAGCAGCAGGGTGCTGTGATGTTGCAGCTCGCGAGGTTCGAGCTTGATGTGAATCTGCTCGGCCTCGGATTTCAGCTGCAAGCTGGCGTGGCCCAGGGCCAGATCAATCCGCACCTCGGGCGCGTCGGCCCAGAACAACGCCGGATGACCAATCAGGCGCGGCAAGGCCAGCTCCGCCGGCAGCTCGTAACGCACGCCGCCGTAATGATCGGCGCTGGACTGAATCATGCGAATCGCTTGCTGATCTTGCTCGAGCAAGAAGTCCAGGCTGTCGCCCTCCTCCAGCAAGCGCTTGAGCGCCACCACCCGGCCCTTACTCCACTGGCCCTTGACGCTGAGTTTTTGCTCGCGCGGCTCGACCTCAGTGGCATAGCTATTGGCGCGGATCAGCCAAGCCAGACGGCTGCTGTTGGGCGTGCTGCTGGCAGTGGCCGCGCTCTTGCCCGGCTTCAGCAGGGTCAGCGCGGCCAGCGCATGCTGCCAAGCCTCCTGGCGCTGGTAGAGACCGGCCAAGGGTTGCAGGCCCTTGTCGCGGTACCAAGCCGGCGGCTGCCAGGCCAGGCCGAACTGCTGGGCCAGCAGCGCCTGCACCTCGGTGGCCAGCCACTGATAACCGTCGCTCTCCAATTGCCCGGCAAAGTCTTCTAACTGCAGTCGCCAAATGGGCTGACGCACCACCTCGGCATCGGCCCAATACAGGGCCAGGGCCAACAGCAGACCATCGAAACCATTGAAGGCGACATGGCCGACAAAGTCCTGGGTCAGCCCTTTGCTGCTGCCGAGCAATTGCTCAACCAGCAGCAGCAAGGCCGGATAGCCACGCCCGTAGTGCTCACGAACACCAAGGCTCACCGCCTGTTTAAGGGTCGGGTAAGACTGCGGGTCGGCGTTGGCGAGCATGGCCAAACAGTAGAAGCCATTGAGCACCGGCGGCAGGTCCAGCTTGCGCTTCTTGCTCTGCCGTTTGATCGACGCCGTCCACTCATGCAACGCCGCCAAGGCCGGCGCGTAACTGCCACTGAGCACCGCCGCGATAAACTGCTGCATGGTCGCCAGAGCACTGTTACCTAACGCGGCGAACTGCGGCCAGTCGCCCCGCCAGAGGGCTTGCTGCAAAAGTTGCAGGGCCAGATCGGTATGCTCAGGATTACGCGCCAGCAGTACTAGGCCAAGCCGATAGGCCTCATCGGCCGGCTGCAAGTGCTGGTTCAGCTGCTGCAGATAGTCTTCCAGCAGCAGGCATTGCACCGCCGGAAACAGACTGGCGAATACTTGTTTGCCAGCATCATCGGCGAGCAATTGCTCGGCGGGAGAGGCTACCTGCCAGTCATCCAGACGCTGCAAGCACTGCTGTAAATCAAAGGCCTGGCCCTGCAGCAGCGCCAACCACAGGCTCTGCAACTGGAACTCTTTGGTCGGTGCATCCCAGGCGGTGCGTGGCGCGACCAAGCTGCCACGCAGAATCTCCAGCCACTGGCTTTTACTGGCGTCGCTACTGAGCTGCTGCAGGACCAGATTGCGTCGCCCCGGCAACAGGCAAATCGGCTGACCGCTGCCGCCGCTATGGCTGAGCCATTCGAGGCGCTGCAAAGGTTCGAGAATTTCGCCCAAGGCGGCGGCGTCAAAGGCGCGGGTGGCCGAAACGCGGGCGCCCATGTCGCGCAGCTGACGGACCAGGGCGGTTTTGCTCTGCCCCGGAAAGGACAGCGCCAGCACATACAGCAGCGCTTTGTAGTTCTCCGGCAACACCGCCAAGGCAGAAGGAGTTATGGCAGCAGGCATACAGAGGTTCCAACAACAGAGACAGCGAAAATTAAAGCGCTCAAACCCATGCCCGCGAGCATGGGTTTGAGCAAATACCTAAGCGGGCTGGCGCCACACCGGCGCGAACCCGTTGGGGTGACTAGCCACGGTTCTTGTGGGTCTGTTCGGCCAAGGCCACAGCGCGAAACATCGCCCGACGCTTGTTCAGCGTCTCTTCCCACTCCAGCGCCGGCACCGAGTCGGCGACTATGCCGCCACCGGCCTGCACATGCAGTTCGCCGTTTTTAATCACAGCGGTGCGGATGGCAATGGCGGTGTCCATATTGCCGTTCCAGGCCAGGTAACCCACGGCGCCGCCGTAGATGCCGCGCTTGACCGGCTCCAGCTCGTCGATGATTTGCATGGCGCGAATCTTCGGCGCGCCCGACAAGGTGCCGGCCGGCAAAATCGCCCTCAGCGCATCCATGGCGTTGAGGCCTTTTTTCAGCTGGCCGTTAACGTTGGAAACTATGTGCATGACGTTCGAGTAGCGCTCGATAACCATCTTTTCGGTGACTTTCACCGAACCGGTCTCCGACACACGGCCGGCATCGTTGCGACCTAGGTCGATCAGCATCAGGTGCTCGGCAATCTCCTTGGCGTCCGAGAGCAGGTCTTGCTCCAGGGCCAGGTCGGCCTCCTCGGTGGCGCCGCGCGGACGGGTGCCGGCAATCGGTCGTACCGTCACCAGGCCATCTTCGACGCGCACCAGCACCTCGGGGGAGGAGCCGACCACATGGAAGTCGCCGAAGTTGAAAAAATACATATAGGGGGTTGGATTGAAGCAACGCAGCGCTCGGTACAGGTCGATGGGTGCGGCGGCAAAGTCGATGCTCATGCGCTGCGACGGCACCACCTGCATGCAGTCGCCGGCGAGGATGTATTCCTTCACGGTATCGACGGCGCGCTCGTAATCCTCGCGGCTAAAGCTGGAGCGAAACAGCGGCTCCGGCGCATCGGTCAGGGCCGACAAATCCAAGCCCTGGCGCGGGGTGATTGGCTGGCGCAGTTGCTCCAGCAATTCATTCAGACGCGCCTGGGCCGATTCAAAGGCATCTGCCTCGCGAGGGTCGGCCAGCACTATGGCGTGCAGCTTGCCAGCGAGGTTGTCGAACACCACCACGGCGTCCGAGACCATCAGCAGAATGTCCGGGTTACCCAGCGGATCGGGATTGGGGCACTTGGCTAATTTCTTCTCGACGTAACGCACGCAGTCGTAACCGAAGTAGCCGACCAGGCCGCCGTTAAAGCGCGGTAAGCCGGCGACCGGCGCCACCTGGTAACGCTCCTTAAAGGCTTCGACAAAGGCCAGCGGGTCCTCACATTCATGGGACTCCACCACCACATCATCGATACTGACCGTCACGCTGTGCTCGTAGGCGCGCAACACGGTGCGGCACGGCAGGCCGATGATCGAATAACGGCCCCATTTCTCGCCGCCCTGTACCGACTCCAATAAGTAGGTGTAGGGCGCGTCGGCCAGCTTTAAATACAGCGACAGCGGAGTGTCGAAATCGGCCAGGGTTTCAAAGGCCACAGGTATGCGGTTATAGCCGCCAGCGGCTAACTGCAGGAATTCTTCGCGGGTCATATTCAGCCTCGTGGCTTGAAAACCGCTCTAATCGCGGCGGTGCACGCGGCGAGCTTAGAGCGGGTTCGGATCAAATAGGTAAACGTGCCGACATCGCGGCCAGGCTCAAATCAGGCGCGCCAACGCCAGCGGGCCAAAGCCTTGAGGATGTGCATCCCAGACTTGATTAACCCTGATTTTATAAAGCCCTGTTTACTGGTAACCACCACGATCTGATCTCTTCGGCGGGGGGATGGACTAACGCCCGGCAACGGTAGCGCAGCGGCTGAAGCGGCGCAACCCGAGGCATCCGCCGGCAGCAGATGGCGTAAATCGTCGAGCACCAGCGCCGGCGACTCCTCACCAATCGGCCGGCCGTGGTTATAGCCGTAACTCATGGCCACGCAGAGAATCCCGGCGGCCTTGGCGGCCTGCACATCGCTGCATGAGTCGCCGACAAACAGCGCCTCGCTGGCCGGTACTTCGGCCAGTTGTAGCACTTGCAGCAGAGCTGCCGGATCGGGCTTTTGCTGCGGCAAGGTATCGCCACCGATGATCCAGCGAAAGTAGCGGCCGATGCGCAACTGATCCAGCAAGGGTGCAACAAAGCGCTCCGGCTTGTTGGTAATCAGCGCCATCTCGACGCCTTGCTGTTTGAGCCACTTGAGGGTTTCGCGCACGCCGGGGTAGAGCACCGTCAGGCTGTGGTTATCGGCATACAGCTGTAAAAACAGTTCCAGGGCAGGCTCGGCATCCGCCTCGCTGACCGCCGCATGCTCCAGGCCACCGGCCAGGGCGCGGCGCACCAAGACCCGCGCGCCATTGCCGACCCAGTTGCGCACCCGCTCGATACCAGCAGCCGGCAGGCCACGCGCCAGCAGCATTTGATCAACGGCGGCGGCCAGGTCCGGCACCGAGTCGATCAGCGTGCCGTCCAGATCAAACATCACCAGACTGGGCAAACGCCCAGGCAGCAGCTGGGCAAAACCGCCCTGCATGCTACTCATCCGCGCGAGAGCGCCAGTTCGCTGCGCATCTGCGCAATCACCGCGTGGTAGTCCGGGGCATTGAAGATCGCCGAGCCGGCAACAAAGGTGTCGGCGCCGGCGGCGGCGATTTCACGAATGTTGTGCACCGTCACCCCGCCATCCACTTCTAGGCGAATCTCGCGCCCCGAGGCTTCGATCAAGGCGCGCGCTTCACGCAACTTGTCCAAGGTGCCGGGGATAAATTTCTGCCCGCCAAAGCCTGGGTTAACGCTCATCAACAAGATCATGTCGACCTTGTCCATCACGTACTTGAGGCTCTCCAGCGAAGTGGCCGGGTTGAACACCAAGCCGGCCTTGCAGCCGCCATCGCGGATCAGTTGCAAAGAGCGGTCGATATGCCCGGACGCTTCCGGATGGAAGGTGATGTACGTGGCGCCGGCTTCGATAAAGTCGCCAATGATCCGATCGACCGGCGAGACCATCAGGTGCACGTCGATCGGTGCGGTGATGCCGTATTTGCGCAGCGCCGTGCAGACCATCGGGCCGATGGTCAGGTTGGGCACGTAGTGGTTGTCCATCACATCGAAGTGCACGATGTCGGCGCCAGCCGCCAGCACGTTGTCGACTTCGGCGCCGAGGCGGGCGAAGTCTGCGGAAAGAATCGACGGAGCAATGGCGAACGGCTGCATGGCGCACCTGAATGGCGGAATCTAGATGGCGCGCATTGTAGCCTGACCGGGGTCGCTGCGGTTGCCTTGTGTCAGTGGCGGCAGCGGTTCAGGCCCGCCCGCCGCCGATACCACTCAGTCGTGATTGGCCGCAGTACGGAGTTTCTCGCTGCGGCCACGCAACCATTCCAGGGTCAGCAGCAGCAGGATGGAAAAACCGATCAGCAGGGTCGCGGCGGCGGCGATGGTCGGGCTGAGGTTCTCGCGGATGCCGCTAAACATCTGCCGGGGCAAGGTGGTTTGCTCGGGCCCGGCGAGAAACAGGGTCACCACCACTTCATCAAAAGAAGTGGCAAAGGCGAACAGCGCACCGCTGATAACCCCAGGCGCAATCAACGGCAGGGTGATGCGAAAAAACGCCGTCAGGGGCGAGGCACCGAGGCTGGCGGCGGCGCGCACCAAGTTCTGGTTAAAGCCCTGCAGGGTCGCCGACACCGTGATGATCACAAATGGCACGCCAAGTACCGCATGCACCAGAATCAGCGACAGGTAGCTATTGCCCAAGCCCAGCGGGGCGAAGAACAGGTAGCTGGCTACGCCGACAATCACCACCGGCACCACCATCGGTGAGATCACCAGACTCATCACCAACGCTTTGCCGCGAAACTCGCCACGGGTCAGACCAATCGCCGCCAGGGTGCCAAAGACCATGGCCAGCACCGTGGCCGCCGGGGCGACGATCAGGCTGTTTTTCAGCGAGCGCATCCAGTCGGCGGAGCCGAACAAATCCTGGTACCACTGCAGGGAAAAGCCTTGCAGCGGATAGACCAGAAAACTGCCGGAGTTGAACGACAAGGGAATGATCACCAGCACCGGCAAGATCAGAAACAGCAGCACCAGGCCGCAGAGACCGCGCAAGGTGTAGAACCAGAGTTTTTCTACCGGCGACATATAGGGACTTAACATCAGTATTTGCTCCTTAACAGGCTGTTAGCTCAGACGCAGGCGATTGGCGCCCACCAGCCAGCTGTAAACCACATAAAGCACCAGCGTGGCGAACAGCAGCAGGCCGCCAAGCGCCGTGGCCATGCCCCAGTTGATGCTGGTGTTGGTGTAGAAGGCGACGAAGTAACTGACCATCTGATCGCTCGGGCTGCCGAGCAGCGCCGGGGTGATGTAGTAACCAATCGCCAGGATAAACACCAACAGACAACCGGCGCCGACGCCGGCCATGGTCTGCGGAAAATACACCCGCCAGAAGCTCGCAAACGGATGGCAACCGAGAGAAATCGCCGCACGCATATAGGTTGGCGAGATGCCTTTCATCACGCTGTAGATCGGCAAAATCATAAAGGGCAGCATGATGTGCACCATCGAGATGTACACCCCGGTGCGGTTGAACACCAACTCCAGCGGCTGGTCGATCAGCCCCAGTTTGAGCAGCGCACCGTTGATTAAACCGCCCGATTGCAACAGCACTATCCAAGCCGCCACCCGCACCAGAATTGAGGTCCAGAACGGCAGCAGCACCAGAATCATCAGCAGGTTGCTCTGCCGCGACGGCAGGTTGGCCAGCAGATAGGCCAGCGGATAGGCCAGCACCAGGCAGATGGCGGTAATCACCAGGCCCATCCAGAAGGTGCGGGCGAAGATATCGATATAGATCGCCTGATCCGGGGTAGCGGTAGCCAGTTCACCGAGGTCGTCGATGCGATGATCGAGGGCCGCCAACAGGTAAAACGGCGTGACGCTGTTGGTGTTGCGGCGGATCACCTGCCAGTAGGCCGGGTCACCCCAACGCTCATCCAGGCCTTCCAAGGCCGTTTTGTACGATCCCGGCTCGCTCTTGAGCGGCAGCGCCCGCGAGGTTTTCATCAGCAGGCTGCGATAACCGGCCAGCTCCATATTCAGCCGCTTGGACAGATCGCCCAGGCTCTGATTTTTACGGGCATCAACCAGGTCCAGGCTCAGCGCCTGGTACACCGGTTCGCCGGGCAGCGCCTTGCCATCCCAGCTGGCAATCGCCTCGACGGTGCGCGGCATGGAGCCGAGCACTTCCGGGTTGCCGACGCTTTTGAACAACAGGGCGACAATCGGCAGCAGGAAAATCAGTAATAAAAACAGCACCAGCGGCAGAATCAGCGCCTGGGCTTTCCAGCGATTCATCCGCTCGGCTCGCGCCAGTCGTTGTTTCAGACTGGGACCGGCGGGCGCGCTCAAGGACTCTGCGTAGGCCATCATAAACTCCAGAAAAAAGACCGCGCGGACGCGGCCAAAAAGCTCAGCAGCGTTGCGGCGCCCGCGGGGGGCGCCGCAACGCTGGTGTTACACAGCAGGTATTACTTGGCGGCCCAAGCGTTGAAACGCTGTTCCAGTTGCTCGCCATAATCGGCCCAGAAGGTCACGTCCATGGCCACTTGATTGGCGATGTTTTCCGGGGTGGTCGGCATGTCTTTCAACACCTCTTTATTCAGCAGCGGCACCGCCAGTTTGTTGGCCGGGCCGTAGGCGATGTTTTCCGAGTAGCCCTTTTGCTGCTGCGGCTGCACCGAGAAGGCGATGAATTTCTGCGCCGCGGCCAGATCCTTGGCGCCCTTAGGAATGGCCCAAGAGTCGAAGTCGTAGATGCCGCCGTTCCAGACCACCTTCAAATTGCTTTCTTTCTGCACGGCGGCGATCCGGCCGTTGTACGCCGAGCTCATCACCACATCACCAGAAACAAGGTACTGCGGCGGCTGCGCGCCGGCTTCCCACCACTGGATGCTCGGTTTTAGCTGATCGAGTTTCTTGAACGCGCGATCGACCCCGGCCGGGGTCGCCAGCACCTTGTACACCTCTTTAGGGGCCACGCCATCGGCCATCAGGGCAAATTCAAGGGTGTATTTGGCGCCTTTGCGCAGGCCACGTTTGCCGGGGAATTTCTCGGTATCCCAGAAATCTGCCCAGCTGCTCGGCGCGCTTTTCAGCTTGTCGGCGTTGTAGGCCAGCACCGTCGACCAGACGAAGAAGCCGACGCCGCAAGGTTGGATAGCGCCGGGGATAAAGTCATCCGGATTGCCAAACTGGGCTGGATCGAGAGTTTCAAACAGACCCTCATCGCAGCCACGGGACAGCTCTGGCGACTCCACTTCGACCAAATTCCAAGACACACTATTGGTGTCGACCATGGCTTTGACCTTGGCCATCTCGCCGTTGTATTCGCCGGCTAGGATCTTGCCGTTGCCGGCCGTTTCCCAAGGTGCATAAAAGCCTTTGACCTGGGCGTTCTTGTTGGCACCACCAAAGGACACCACGGTCAGATCGGCGGCCAGGCTGGGCAGCGCACAGACGAGCCCCAGGGCCAGAGCGCTGAGTTTGAGAGAGTTATTCATTGTTGTTGTCTCCACAGTGCAGGTTGATAGAAATGCGATCAAACAGCTTCCAGTAAGGGGTCTAGCGCGCGTACGTGTTCGACCTGCCAGCCGAGCGGCACCACGTCACCCACCGCGAGGGCCGGGTCGAGCTCGGCGATCGGTTGTTTGACGAAGAAGTCGGCCTTGCCACACACCTCCAGACGCACACGTACGTGGTCGCCTAGATAGATAAATTCCTCGACGCGGCCGCTGAAGCGGTTGGCGCAGCTTTCGCTGGCAGCGTTCAAGCGGATCCGCTCCGGGCGAATCGACAGGGTCACAGGTTCGCCGAGCTGACCGACGTTCACCGCCAGCGCCTCGACTTTTTCGCCACGTCCCAGCTCGACCACGCAACGCTCGCCATCACGACTGTGCAGGCGGCCATTGATGCGATTGTTCTCGCCGATAAAGTTGGCCACGAAGGTGTTTTTCGGTTCTTCATAGAGGGTGCGCGGCGGGGCGATCTGCTGGATTTCACCTTGGTGAAAAACCGCCACCCGGTCCGACATGGTCAGGGCTTCACCCTGATCGTGAGTCACGTAAACCACGGTCACGCCGAGGCGTTTGTGCAGATGCTTGATCTCCATCTGCATGTGCTCACGCAGTTGTTTATCCAGCGCGCCGAGGGGCTCATCCATCAGCACCAGCTGCGGCTCGAACACCAAGGCCCGCGCCAGCGCCACCCGTTGCTGCTGGCCGCCAGAGAGCTGACCGGGGTAGCGGTTGCGGAATTTATCCAGCTGCACCATCGACAGCGCACGCTTGACCCGCTCGCTGCAGTCGGTCTTGTTCATGCCACGCACGGTTAGCGGGAACGCTAGGTTTTCCGAGACGGTCATGTGCGGGAACAGCGCGTAGTTCTGGAACACCATGCCGATGTCGCGCTTGTGCGGCGGCACGTTATTGATCGAGCGGCCGGCCAGCAGAATCTCGCCAGCGGTGGGGGTTTCGAAGCCGGCCAGCATCATCAGGCTGGTGGTTTTGCCCGAGCCGGACGGCCCCAACAGAGTCAGAAATTCGCCTTTGCGAATTTCCACGTTGAGGTCTTTGACGATCAGGTTCTCGCCGTCGTAGCTCTTTTGTACGCCACGAAAGCTGACCAGCACATCGTTCGCTTGCGTCTCGAGCATCACCCGCACCTTTTTATGTTGTTGTCTGTCGTGGAGTAAGACTAGAACGACAGACCCACAGAGCAAATCGGCGGTTAGGAGAGATTGCTATAAGCACAACGGACAACTGCGGGTAGGGATTGCCCTACAAAACGAGCACGGCGGCCATGGCCATTGAGGCTGGCAAGCAGCGCATTCTGCTTGCCAGCCTTGGGCAAACTGTCGAGCGAGAAACATCTGTCAAGCACACAGATAAAACGCCAAAAGCCAGCTACCGGATTAGCGCAGCCTGTCGTCGGCATGCGCTATTTCAGTCATCCACGCCGGCCGGCATAGTCACAGTGAACGGGTTACCGGTTGGGTAGAAGGTGCCGCCTGCCGAGTAATGCAGGGTGCGCAATTCATCGTCAGGAAAGTGCCAGCGCCCCTTCGAGAACGCCCGCTCATCGGCATAGGCGGCAAGCACTTCGGCAACGAACAAATCATACCGCGCTTGTACGCCGGGCTCCTCAATTACCCGGCACTCCAGGTAAGCCAAACAGCCCGGTACGATCGGCGCCTGTATGACTTTGGCGCGCTGCGCAGCGATGCCGAACTGGGCGAACTTGTCCTGCGCCTGCCCGCTGCAACTACCCACGGCCAAGGTGAGTTCGGCCTGCTGGCGCCCCGGCAGATTGATCACGAACGTGCCGGAGCCTTCCAACAAGCCGCGACTGTAGGTGTTGCGATCCAGCACCAGCGCCAGTTTGGGCGGATCGAAATCCAGCGGCATCACCCAAGACGCGGCCATCACATTGCCGGCCCCTTCGTGTTCAAAGGTAACCAGTGTGACCGGCCCGTGATTGAGCAAGCGATAGGCTTTTTCCAGCGCTACATCGTGCAGATGATTCATGCTCGGGCTCCGTTTCAGTCGGCCAGTTCGGCGAGGAATTCGCCGACCACTTGCAGATAGGTATCCACGTCGGCTTCAGTGTGGGCAAAGGATACCTGCGGGCCAGCGGAAATAATCGCATCCCAGATACCGCGATTGGCCATGTACACGCGGCGGCAATCAATAAACTCGACATCAATCGACAAGTTGGCCACAGCGCCTGTGCGCAGTAATTCTGGGGTCAGACAGAAACCCGCACGGGGTCCGAGCTGGAATGCCTGCCACGGCAGCTGATAGTGTTTGATCAGCTGGCGCAAGCCGTCGGCCAGACGACCACCGAGCTTTTCAATACGCTGATAGTTCGCCGGGGTCAGCACTTCTTCCAGGCTCGCACGGGCAACCGCGACGGCCAGTGCTGAGGCATACAGCGTACCGCCGGTGGCCAGCCCGACTTGGCCAGCATCGCTGTCGGTGTGCTGCTCCAAATGACGGGCAATCGCCTCGCTCATGCCATACAAGGCGAAGGCAATCCCTGAACCCAACCCCTTGCCGAGCACCACAAAATCGGTCTCCAGCCCCCAACTGCCGGTCAGGCCGCCATAGCCAAACTGAAAGGTGTGCGCCTCGTCCAAGCACAGCAGCGTGCCGTACTTACCAGTCAGTTCGCGTACGCCCTGCAGAAAGCCTGGGTCAGGTTGCACCAGGGTGCAGTTGGTCAGGGCCGGTTCGGTCAGCACCAGCGCCACTTGCTGGGTAGCCAGCACGGCTTCCAGTGCGGCCAGATCATTGAACGGCAGGATCAGGGTGTGTTCGGCGCTGCTTTTCGCCGGACCGAACTGCTCGTGCACCACCCCTTCGGCGGTTTGGGTAACCATGGTTTCGTCGATATGGCCGTGGTAGTGACCATCGAAAATCACCA
>JAIERD010000415.1 GCA_019747155.1 Pseudomonadaceae bacterium | reverse complement strand
CAGCAGCAAAAGCTCACCGCTCTCGGCCGCATCCACGATGGTGACGAGGCGATCCGCGCCGCCGACATGGCGCGTCAAGCCGGCTTCGATAACTTCAACCTCGACCTGATGCATGGCCTGCCCGACCAAAGCATCGACGATGCCTTGTTCGACCTGCGCACCGCCATCGCCCAGCAGCCGACCCATTTGTCCTGGTATCAGCTGACCATGGAGCCGAACACGGTGTTCTGGAGCCAGCCGCCGCAATTGCCCGAAGACGACATCCTCTGGGACATCCAGGAGGCCGGCCTGCAACTACTGACCGAGCATGGTTACGCCCAGTACGAAGTCTCGGCTTACGCCCGCGACGGTCGGCAGGCACGGCACAACCTCAATTACTGGAGCTTTGGCGACTTTCTCGGCATCGGCGCCGGCGCCCACGCCAAGCTCAGCAGTCCCAGCGGGCAGATCATCCGCAGCTGGAAAACCCGGTTGCCGAAAGACTATCTCGACCCCAGTAAAAGCTTTCTAGCTGGTGAAAAAATCCTCACGCCCGAGGAGCTGCCCTTCGAGTTCTTGATGAACGTGCTGCGCCTCAACGACGGCGCCGCCAGCCAGTTGTTTACCCAGCGCACTGGCCTGCCGCTGAGCTTGCTAGCCGAGGCACGCAGCCAAGCCGAGCAGCGTGGCTTGCTGCTGCAAGACCCAGCGCGACTGACCGCCAGCCGCGATGGCCAACTGTTTCTTAACGATCTGCTGCAGTATTTTCTGCCCTGAGCCCCGCCACACACAACGCCCAAGGACCTTTCATGGATTTAGTTCTCGACCTAATCGCCACCCTTTCGCGCTGGAGCCGCAGCCATCTGGGCGACATTTCCCTGGCCTTGATGGCGACCCTGTTCGTGCTGTTTGGCCCCGGCCTGAATGCCTGGGTACAACGCTCGATTGGCAGCCTGAACTTTGTCTTTCGCACCCTGATATTCGTGCTGCTCTGCGCGGTGGTCTACGGCCTGGCGATTATTTTCTTAACGCCGTACCTGACCCAGGCGCTGGGCTCTTTCAATAACTACACCCTGGCGCCGGTATTGCTACTAGTCTTCTTCGTGATCGGTGTACTGGCCGACCGCAGCTAACTGATGCGGTCTTCACGGCGCGCCGGCAGCCCCATAACGCCGAGAAGAGCCGATGAAACCCACCAAGCATCTGTACCTGTACTTTCAAGACGGCCAGCGTCTGGCCATGCGTTTCCCGCAACAGCAGGGTGACCCGGCACAGATTGCCCGCTTGTTGCGCATGCAGCTGGAGTCGCCCTTTATCAGTATCGAAGTAGATGGCGATCTGCTGTTGATCCCGCGCGAGAGCATTAAATACCTGCAGATCTGCCCGGCGCCGCAGTCCATACCGGAAGCCACCATTCTTGGCGCCGAGCTAATCGACTGACTCGCCGCGCATAAAAAAACCGCTCGAAAGCGGTTTTTTTATGCACGGTCGAAACCCATTAGTTGCCTTCGCGGCGCAGTGCCTGTGGCGTGAAGTCCACTGGCGCCAGCTTGGCTTTGAAGTCGTACATCGGTTCGTTGTTGTCCAGGCCGTCGGCAAAATACCGATCACCAGGGAAGTCGTAAACGGTTTCCAGGGTGCTGCCAAACATCGGTACATCGTAATAGTTGATCGAGTGGCTTTCTTGCAGGCCAATCAGTGCGCCTTCTTTGTCATACAAGTCGGCGGCGAGGATTTGCCAACTGTCCTCGTCGAGGTAAAACCGGCGCTTGCTATAAGGGTGACTAAAGCCTTTGCGCACGCTCGCTTCGACCACCCAAACCCGGTGCAACTCATAGCGCAGCAGCTCAGGATTGACGGTTTTATCCTTGAGGATGGTCTCGTAAGGGATGCCTTCCTGGTGCACGGCATAGCTGTTGTACGGCACCAGCATTTCTTTCTTGCCGAGCAGCTTCCACTCGTACCGCTCTGGCGCACCGTTGAAGCTGTCGACCATGTCGGCGGTGGCCATACCATTGGTGTCCGGCTGCAGAGTATCGAAGGCCAGCATTGGCAAACGTCGCACTCGGCGCTCACCCCGGTTGAAGCGCCAGGCTTTACGAATGGCCAAGACCTGATCGAGGGTTTCCTGCACCACCAACGCGGAACCGGCGAGCTTGGCCGGCGCTACCACCTGGTACTTGTAGTAGAACAGTGTGTTGGACAGGTCTTTCGGCGTCATACCGTCACGGCCGTAGACAAAGTAAATATTGCGATCGAGTTTCAGCAGGTTGTAACTGCCGTTGCTAAGCACCGCCGCCTGATTGGTGACGAAGTGAATCTGGTCGCCACGGTAACGCATGATGTGGTTCCAGATGGCTTCCAGGCCATCCTTGGGGATCGGAAAGGGCGTGCCCGCCGCCACGCCATCAACCCCATTACCACCGGCAATCAGCTCGGCGCTTTGCGCATTTTGCTTGGCAGCGTCATAGAGCCGCTGCGGCGCCGAAGCGCTGCGATGGGTCGGGAACACCCGCAAGAAGTACTCCGGCTGCTTTTTCAGTAAGGCCTGCAAGCCTTCGGGCAACAACGCCTGGTATTGCCCAAGATTCTTGCTGTTGACCACATACTGCACCGCATCGCTGGCATAGGGGTCAGGGTGATGCATGCCCGGCTGGTAGCCCGCGGGGGGCGTGGTAATACCGCCATCCCAGGCAGGGATAGTGCCTGCCGCATTACCGGCACGCTCACCGCCCAACGGCGTCAACTCGGCGCCCAGACGCGCAGCCTGAGTCGCATCAACCTTCGCGTGCGCCTGTAACGCACAGCCGGCCAGCAGCAGAATTGCAAACTTTCTCAACACAGTTATCTCCTCGCAACGCGCAGTGATTGCGGCGCTCTGTGAATGCCGGCGACCCTAACGGATCGGCCTTGCATTAATCATTGCCAAAGCAGGAATCCATCCCTGTGCCGAGTTCGCCCGGTCTATTTGTGCGTCCTTAAATACCGCTAACCATTGTTGTTGGCAGCTTAGTCGACACGCTGGAATTTAATATCCCAGACGCCATGCCCGAGGCGCTCGCCACGCCGTTCAAACTTGGTCACCGGGCGCTCCGCTGGGCGCTCGACACAGCCGCCATCCGTCGCCAGGTTGCGATAACCGGGTGCGGCCTGCATGATTTCCAGCATGTATTCGGCGTAGGGCTGCCAGTCGGTGGCCATGTGCAAAATGCCGCCGACTTTCAGCTTTTGCCGCACCAGCTGGGCAAACTCCGGGCGCACGATCCGGCGCTTATTGTGCCGGGCCTTATGCCATGGATCGGGGAAAAACAGCAGCACCCGGTCGAGACTGGCATCTGCGACGCAATCGCGCAGAACTTCCATGGCATCAAAGCTGTAAACGCGCAGGTTGCTCAGATTCTGCGTCAACACGCCATTGAGCAAGGCGCCAACGCCGGGGCGATGCACCTCGACACCAATAAAGTCGTGCTCAGGCTCAGCCGCGGCCATCTCCAGAGTCGCGCCGCCCATGCCGAAACCGATCTCGAAGGTGCGTGGCGCACTGCGACCAAACACCTGATCAAAATCACGCAGGCCATCGGCCAGCTCCAGGCCAAACTTGGGCAGGCCCAGCTCCAGACCGCGCTGCTGGCCTTCGGTCATGCGCCCGGCGCGCATCACAAAACTCTTGATTGGGCGCATTGGGCGCGGCTCTTCGGCAGGCGCCGCAGGCTCTTGCAATTCAGACATGGAATAACTCTTACAGGTAAATGAGCAACTTAATTAATCAGCCCAGACAGTGGCGATGAGGCGCTGGCATAGAGTTTCTTCGGCATCCGTCCGGCCAGGTACGCCAGCCGCCCGGCGATCACCGCATGGTTCATCGCCTGCGCCATCATGACCGGATTTTGTGCGTTGGCGATGGCACTGTTCATCAGCACGGCGGCGCAACCCAGTTCCATGGCGATGCTGGCATCGGAGGCAGTACCGACACCGGCATCGACCAACACCGGCACCTTGGCTTCCTCAAGGATGATCCGCAGATTGTAGGGGTTGCAGATACCCAGCCCGCTGCCAATCAAACCGGCCAAGGGCATGACCGCGATGCAGCCAATTTCGCCCAACTGGCGGGCAATAATCGGGTCATCACTGGTGTACACCATCACATCGAAACCTTCCCTGACCAGCACTTCGGCGGCCTTGAGGGTTTCAATCACATTGGGGAACAGGGTCTTCTGGTCGGCCAGCACTTCCAGCTTGACCAGGTTGTGGCCGTCCAGCAGTTCGCGCGCCAGACGACAGGTGCGCACCGCCTCGATGGCATCGAAGCAGCCAGCGGTATTCGGCAAAATGGTGTAACGATCGGCCGGTAACACATCCAGCAGGTTCGGCTCGCCGGGGTTCTGGCCAATATTGGTGCGGCGCACCGCGACGGTCACGATCTCAGCGCCCGAGGCTTCAATCGCCAGGCGGGTTTGTTCGAGATCGCGGTACTTGCCCGTGCCCACCAGCAACCGCGATTGATAGGTACGGCCAGCCAGAACGAACGGCTGATCGCTGACAAGGTTACTGACAGGTGCTGAATTCACGGGAACTCCTTGCGAGCGTAAACGAGGATGAGCGAAGCGAGACTGGCCAGCGACGCTTAGCCGCCGCCAATGGCGTGGACCACTTCCAGCACGTCGCCGGCCTGTAACCGGGTGCTGGCATGCAGACTGCGCGGCACTATGTCGAGATTGAGTTCGACCGCCACCCGCCGCTCGACCAGCTGCAAGTGCTCAAGCACGCCGGCGACGGTCTGACCGTCGGGCAACTCAAAGGCTTCGCCATTTAACTGAATCTGCATAAGCGGCCACGAACAAATTTGAGGGGCCCGCATTCTAGCCCGATCACCGCCTTCGACCAAGGTAAAAGGCGCCAGACGGCACTCCTCAGGTCGCCGCCGAACCCAGCCGCCAAGCGCTCAAGCCAAGGCACAACCAGCCGGCCAAAAACGCCAGGCCGCCCACCGGAGTAATCATTCCCAGAGCGCTAATGCCGCTCAGGGTCAAGGCATAGAGGCTGCCCGAGAACAGCACAATGCCCAGCGTAAACAGATAGCCTGCGGCCAGCAGCAAGCGCCCCGGCAACTGCCGCACCAGCAAAGCCAGCGCCAGCAACGCCAAGGCATGCAGCATTTGATAGTGCACGCCGGTTTGAAACACCGCCAAGTACTCCGGCGACAGCCGGCTCTTTAAGGCGTGGGCGGCAAAGGCGCCGAGACCCACACCGGTAAAACCAAAGAACGCCGCCAGCAATAGAAATCCACGCAACATTAAGCACGCTCCAAACCGCACAGATAGAGACCGGATGAATCCGCTGGCTATAATGGCCCGCCCACCTGACTTGGCCAAGCCGCATATGCTTCGACTCCTGCTCCGCCGCCTATTTAAAGCACTCGGCTATTGCGCTGCGGCCTCGGCGTTGCTGGTGCTGGCGCTGCGTTGGCTGCCGCCACCGGGCAGCGCACTGATGGTCGAGCGCAAGCTTGAGTCATGGATCGACGGCCAACCGATCGAGCTGAAACGCAGCTGGCGCCCCTGGGAAGCCCTGCCGGATGACTTGAAAATCGCCGTAATTGCCGCCGAAGACCAGAAGTTCGCCGAGCACTGGGGCTTTGATCTGGACGCCATCCGCGCCGCCCTGGCGCATAACGAGCGCGGCGGCTCATTGCGCGGGGCCAGCACCCTGAGCCAGCAGGTGGCGAAGAACCTGTTTCTCTGGTCGGGACGCAGCTGGCCGCGCAAAGGCCTAGAAGTCTGGTTTACCGGGCTGATCGAGCTGTTCTGGTCCAAGCAGCGCATTCTTGAGGTGTATTTAAATACGGTCGAATGGGGCGATGGGGTGTTTGGCGCCGAAGCCGCCGCGCGCCAGCACTTCGGCATTGGCGCCAGCTACCTGTCCAACCAACAAGCCTCACTGTTAGCGGCGGTACTGCCTAATCCACGGGAATGGAGTCCGCGCCGGCCCAGCGGTTACGTCAGCCGGCGCGCTAGTTGGATTCGCCGCCAAGGCTGGCAACTGGGCGGCAGTCACTACCTAGACCAACTCAAGCCAGCGCGACCCGATTGGTGGCCCGGCGAGCGCTAAACCGCAAGCACTCAGCTAATGCTGCATGGCGCGCTTGGGCAGTGCCCGTAACGACAGCAGCGTATCGTCCTGCATTCGCGCCGTCAGCCCCAGTGCCGGATAGACCCACGCCTCACCGCCTTCTACTTGCAGCCGCAACCGCGGCTGACCGAAGGTCGCCGCCAAACGCGCGCCCGACACTGGCGTTATCGGCGTCAGCTCAAGCTCGAGTACCGGCTGACGAGCCAAAGGTTCAAGCAATTGGCGGCTCAACGGTTGCTCGCGGTTACCGGGCTGAAAACCGGCGGCAGCGACCAAACTCTCGCGTTCAGCGCCGCTCAAGTGCAGCTCAGCCATCAGCGTCCAACCACCCTCGGCACCGGCCAATGAGGCCCGATACAACAACCGTGGCCCAGCCGCTTGCGACTGCAGCCACAGCTCGCCATCGGTCTGCGCGCTCAGCTCGGCCAGCGTCAACTGCTCGTTCACCAGCGCCGGGAATACCTGCGTCTGCCAAACGGCAAGCTCAGACAAAGGTTCGGCGGCAGCCGGTGGGCGCATCAACCAGGCGCCCCAACCAAAGAACAGCAACGCCAACAGGGCAAACAACAGCCCATGCTGCAAACGCAGCGGTGGCAGTTTCATAGCTCTACTCCAAAAAAACAGCGGGCAGAAAAACAACAGGCAGAAAAAAGCCGCACCTAGCAGACCGAGTGAAAACGTAGCGAGCGAAGGTTAGACAAGGCAAAAACAGGCGAGGATGCGGAGTTTACGAGTTGTAAATGAGCAATCCGAGCCTGTTTTTAACGCCGTATAACCGAGCGCAGTAGTTTCCACACAGTCTGCTGGGTGCGGCTGTTTAAGGTGCGGCGCTTAGGCCTCAATGGTGCCCTTGAGCTTGTTCATGGCGTTCTTCTCCAGCTGGCGAATCCGCTCAGCCGAGACGCTGTATTTAGCCGCCAACTCATGCAGGGTGGCCTTGTCTTCATTCAGCCAGCGCTGCTGCAAGATGTCGCGACTGCGCTCATCCAGGGCGGCCAAGGCTTCATGCAGATTGGTCGAGGCGTTATCGCTCCAGTCACAGGCTTCCAGCTGCACAGCTGGATCGTATCGATGGTCTTCCAGGTAATGCGCCGGCGATTTGAAGGCGCTTTCGTCGTCTTCATCGGCGGCCGGATCGAAGGCCATGTCGTGGCCACTCAAGCGGCTTTCCATCTCGCGTACTTCACGCGGCTCGACCCCGAGGCTGGCAGCCACCGCATGTACTTCGTCATTGTTTAGCCAGGCCAGACGCTTTTTCTGCCCGCGCAGATTGAAGAACAATTTGCGCTGCGCCTTGGTGGTGGCAACTTTGACGATGCGCCAGTTACGCAGGATAAATTCGTGAATTTCGGCCTTGATCCAATGCACGGCAAAGGACACCAAGCGCACGCCCATCTCTGGATTAAAGCGTTTTACCGCCTTCATCAGACCAACGTTGCCTTCCTGGATCAAATCAGCCTGGGGCAGGCCGTAACCCGAGTAGCTACGGGCGATATGCACCACAAAGCGCAGGTGCGCGAGCACCATTTGCCGGGCGGCTTCAAGGTCTTGCTGGTAATACAGACTCTCGCCCAGCTCGCGTTCCTGCTCAGGGCTCAACAGCGGGATGCTGTTGACCGCATGCACGTAAGCCTCCAGGTTGGCACCCGGGACTAAGGCATAAACAGGCTGCAAAGAAGTGGTCATGCGAATCCTCCGAACTCTTGCCTAAACAGATGAAGCAAGCGAAACAAAAAAACGACTGGCAGTTTAGCACTGCACTTTCAGGCAGGGAACCTGCGGAAAAGTTCCCTTACACTTCCCTAATATTAATAAAAACACAATACAAACAACGACTTATCAACGTGGCGCAAGCTCATTCAAATGTCTGGCGACGGCCAGCCAGGCGCCAATATAGCCCAACAACACCGCCCCCAGCAGCAACGACAGACCGTCGGCCAGCGGCACTCCGGCCAGCGAGAAATCACTGCCGTACAAGCCGGCCAGCTTAACCACCGCCGCATTCAGCCAGTCCAGCCCGAAGGCCAGTACCAGCCAGGCCAACAAGCCCGCGCCAACGCCATACAGGGCGCCCATATACAGAAACGGCCGGCGCACATAGCTGTCGGTACCACCGACCAGCTTGATCACCTCGATCTCGATACGGCGGTTCTCGATGTGCAGCCTGATGGTATTGCCGATCACCAACAGCAAGGCCAACACCAACAACAGGCTCAGGCCGAACACAAAGTGCTCACCGAGCTTAAGGATCGCGGTCAAACGCTCCACCCAGACCAAATCCAGCTGCGCCTGCTCAACCTTGGGCAACTCGGCCAGCCGCAAGCGCAGGGCCTCAAGATTAGCCTTATCAACTTTCTGCGGGGTGACCAGGATCACGCTCGGCAGTGGATTTTCCGGTAATTCCTTTAGCGCCTCACCGAGCCCGGATTGCTGCTGGAACTCTTCCAGCGCCTGCTCGCGACTGATCCACTCGGCCGCTGCAACTTCCGGCAACTCGGCGATTTGCGCGCGCAGCTGCTCGGCCTCTTGAGGACTGGCCTGCAACTGCATAAACAGCGAAATCTGCGCCGCCCGCTGCCAAGAGCCGCCGAGCCGCTCAACGTTTTTCAGCAGCAGCGACAAGCCCATCGGCAAGCTCAGGGCAATCGCCATCACCAGGCAGGTAAAGAAACTGCCAATCGGCTGTTTGAGCAAGCGCCGCAAGCTGTCGACCAGGCTGGCGCGATGACTCTCCAACCAGGCTTGCAGCAAATGGTTAAAGGTTGGGCCGTCGGCATCTGGCTTGTTCGGCTTATGGGCGCTACCACCGACCCGCTCGGCGGGCTTGGAATGACGTGTGGCACTCATTAGTTCAACTCCCCGTCGCCAATCAACCGGCCGCACTGCAAGGTCAGCATCAGCATGGAAGTACGCATGGCATCCATCAGCTTGACTCCCCGTCGCCAATCAACCGGCCGCGTTGCAAGGTCAACATGCGATGGCGCATCCGCGCGATCAGACCCAGGTCGTGACTGGCGATTACTACGCTGGTGCCGAGGCGATTGATGTCTTCAAAGACACCCATAATCTCCGCCGCCAAGCGCGGGTCGAGGTTACCAGTCGGCTCATCCGCCAACAGCAAGGCCGGGCGGTGCACCACGGCGCGGGCGATGCCGACCCGTTGTTGCTGGCCGGTGGACAGGTCGCCGGGAAACAGGTCGGTCTTATCCGATAGGCTGACCCGCTCCAACGCTGCACCCACCCGCTTGCTGATCTCGGGCTTGGACAGCCCGAGAATCTGCAGCGGCAAGGCGATGTTATTGAACACGCTGCGATCAAACAGCAGCTGATGATTCTGAAACACTACGCCGATCTGTCGGCGCAGAAACGGGATTTGCGCATTGCTGATCTGCCCAAGATCTTGCCCGGCCAGCAACAGCTTGCCGCTGGTGGGGCGCTCCATGGCCAGCAGCAAACGCAGCAAGGTGCTCTTGCCGGCGCCGGAGTGCCCGGTAACAAACAAAAATTCACCACGCCGCACGCGAAAGCTCAGCTCATGCAGGCCGACGTGGCCATTGGCATAGCGCTTGCCAACGCCTTCAAAACGAATCATGGGCGCTCCTGTTCGGCGCCGGCAAACAGCGCCTGGACGAAGGACTCGGCCTCGAAGGTGCGCAAATCATCGATGCCCTCACCGACGCCGATATAGCGAATCGGGATGCCAAACTGTTTGGCCAGGGCGAAGATCACTCCGCCCTTGGCGGTGCCGTCCAGCTTGGTCAGGGCCAGGCCGGTGAGGTTAACGGTTTGATTGAACTGCTTGGCCTGGTTGATGGCGTTCTGTCCGGTGCCGGCATCCAGCACCAGCAGCACTTCATGGGGCGCCGTGTCGTCAAGCTTGCCGATCACCCGGCGGACTTTCTTCAGCTCTTCCATCAAGTTGTCTTTAGTGTGCAAACGCCCGGCGGTGTCGGCGATCAGCACGTCCATACCCCGCGCAGTAGCGGCCTGCACCGCATCGAAGATCACCGAAGCGGAGTCGGCGCCGGTGTGCTGGGCGATCACCGTGACCTGGTTACGCTCACCCCAAACCTGCAACTGTTCAACCGCAGCAGCGCGGAAGGTATCGCCGGCGGCCAGCATGACTTTCTTGCCTTCCAGCTGCAGCTTCTTCGCCAGCTTGCCGATGGTGGTGGTCTTGCCGGCGCCGTTGACGCCGACCACCAGAATCACGAAAGGCTTTTTCGATGGCTCGATCACCAGCGGTTTGGCCACTGGCCGCAGCATCGCCGCCAGCTCTTCCTGCAGGGCTTGATAGAGCGCGCCGCTGTCAGTCAATTGTTTGCGCGCGACCTTCTGGGTCAGGCTCTGGATGATCGCTGTGGTGGCCTCGACCCCGACGTCGGCGGTCAGCAAGCGGGTTTCCAACTCTTCGAGCAAATCGTCATCGATGGCTTTCTTGCCCAGAAACAGGCTGGCCATGCCTTCGCCAATGCTCGCGCTGGTTTTCGACAGGCCTTGTTTGAGTCGATCGAGAAAACCGGCTTTGTTGTCGGCCGTCTGTTTAATTTCAGCCACAACAACGGGCGCAACCGGCAGCGGCTCAACTACGACCGGCACGACCAGCGGCGCTACATCGAGATGGGCGTGCAGCACTTCGCTGCCGGCATTGAAGCGAAAGCGCGAAGCCCGAGGCGCGGCCACAGGCTGATCGCTCACCAACTCTGCCGCTGCAACTGGCGGGGTGATTGGCGTGACCACAGTTTCAGCCAGAGCCTGAACTGCCACGGGCGGTAAGTCTGCGATCGGTGCAGGCATAGATTCTGCCTGCGCTGCCAAAGTGATCGGTATGCTGATGGCGCTAACGGCCGGTTCAACAATGGTTGCTGGGATTGCCACTAACGACTCAGCCACCACCACCTCGGGCAGTGCTGCGGATTCAGGCGCAACCGCTGGAGCTGGCGCGACGTCAACCGCCGCCGGCACAGCGCTGGCAATCAGGCTCGACTCTGCGGGCACAACGGCCAGCGGTTCAAGCGGTACTACCGCAGGAGCAACAACCGGCTCAGCCGCCGGCGCTTGCGGTTTTTTGCGCAGCCAGCCGAACAGGTCTTTTTTCTCGGCGGTTTTCTCAACCGCAGCAGGCGCGGCGGGTGCGGGTGTCTTTTTGTCGTCGTTGGAACCAAACATGGAGAGCGGATCTCTCAAAGAGGCAATAGGGCAAAGGGGCCTAAAAAGCTCGCGGGTACAGAGCAAACAATCGCAAAAAAGCTGCACCCTGGTTTTTAGCCGACTTAACAGTCGTGGCCGCCAGTAAAACGGATGCGTATCCTAGCACCTCCTCGCCTGCTGCGGCTAAGACCACGCGGGCCGTCTAATAGGTCAAATACTTTGATGAAGCCGCTAACCCGCAATGCCGCCGGCCTGCTACTGACGGGGCTCTTACTGGCAACTGTCAGCCTGCCAACACTGGCCGCCGACGTGTCCGCGCAAGCCACCCATGAGTTCAAACTGACTAACGGCCTGAAACTGATAGTGCGCGAAGACCACCGCGCGCCGGTGGTGGTTTCCCAGCTCTGGTACAAGGTCGGCTCCAGTTACGAGACGCCGGGCAAGACCGGCCTGTCCCACGCCCTCGAACATATGATGTTCAAAGGCAGCGCCAAGCTCGGCCCCGGCGAGTCCTCGCGGGTGCTGCGCGAACTGGGCGCCGAAGAAAACGCCTTTACCAGCGACGATTACACCGCCTACTACCAGGTGCTGGCCCGCGACCGTCTGAGCGTGGCCTTCGAGCTGGAAGCCGACCGCCTGGCCAGCCTGCGTTTGCCGCCGGAAGAATTCGCCCGCGAAATCGAGGTGATTAAAGAAGAGCGGCGCCTGCGCACCGACGACAACCCCTCCGCCAAAGCCTTTGAGCGCTTCCAGGCCCTGGCCTTCCCGGCCAGCGGTTATCACACCCCGACCATCGGCTGGATGGCCGACCTTGAGCGGATGACCGTGCAAGAGCTGCGCGCCTGGTACGAGGCCTGGTATGTGCCGAACAACGCCACCCTGGTGGTGGTCGGCGACGTCAACCCAGAGGAAGTGCACCAGTTAGCGCTGCGTTACTTCGGCAAGATCCCCGCGCGGCCGACACCGCTGGCGCAAATCCCGCTGGAGCTGAGCAAGCCCGGCGAGCGCCTGCTCACCCTGCACCTGAAAACCCAATTGCCGAGCCTGATGATGGGCTTCAACGTGCCGAGCGTGGCCACCAGCAAGAAGCCCCGCGAAGTGCAGGCCCTGCGTCTGGCCGGCGCACTGCTGGACGGCGGCTACAGCGCGCGCCTGCCGACCCGTCTGGAGCGTGGCGAAGAGTTAGTGTCTGGCGCCTCCTCCAGCTACGACGCCTACACTCGTGGCGACAGCCTGTTTATGCTTAGCGCCACGCCGAATGTGCAAAAAGGCAAAACCATAGCGCAAGCCGAAGCGGGTCTGTGGCGCGAGCTGGATGATCTGAAAAACCACCTGGCCAGCGCCGAAGAACTGGCCCGGGTCCGCGCCCAAGTAATCGCCGGCCTAGTCTATGAGCGCGACTCGATCACCAGCCAAGCTACCGCCATCGGCCAACTGGAAACCGTTGGCCTGTCCTGGCAGTTGATGGATAACGAATTGACCGAGCTGAGCGCCGTCACCCCCGCCGATGTCCAGCAAGCCGCCCGCGACTACTTCACCCATGAGCGTCTGAGCGTTGTCCATATCCTGCCGCAGGAGCGCAGCCATGAGTAAGTCCCGCAGCCGTCGCATTAAAATCGCCCTGTTCGGCCTGGCCCTACCCATCTCCCTGGGTCTGCTGGTGGTCGCCAGCAACGCCGCAAAAATCAACGCACCGGCGGCCACGCCGGTATTAGAGTCGCTGGCCGCCCTCGACGGCCAGGCACCCGCCCGGCGCAGCCTGGACATCCAAACCTGGCAAACCGCCGAAGGCGCCAAGGTGCTGTTCGTGGCCGCCCCGCAGTTGCCGATGTTCGACCTGCGCCTGACCTTTGCCGCCGGCAGCAGCCAGGACGCAGACGTACCAGGCCTGGCCATGCTCACCAACGCCATGCTCAATGAAGGCATTGCAGGCAAAGACGTCGGCGCCATCGCCGAAGGCTTCGAGGGTCTGGGTGCCAACTTCGGTAACGGCGCTTACCGCGACATGGCCGTCACCAGCCTGCGCAGCTTGAGCCAAGCGGACTTACGCGAGCCGGCCCTCAAGCTGTTCACCGAGGTGATAGGCGCACCGACCTTCCCAGCCGACTCGCTGGCGCGGATCAAGAACCAACTGCTGTCCAGCTTTGAACAGCAAAAGCAAAACCCCGGCAAGCTGGCCAGCCTGGCGCTGTTCGACCAGCTCTACGGGCAGCACCCTTATGCGCACCAGAGCGAGGGCAATGCGCAGTCGATCCCACGCATCACTCGCGCCCAGCTGCAGGCCTTTCACGCCAAAGCTTACAGCGCCAACAACGTGGTGATTGCGCTGGTCGGCGACCTCGATCGAGCGCAAGCCGAAGCCATCGCCAAGCAAGTTTCCGCCGCCCTGCCCAAAGGCCCGGCGCTGAGCAAGAGCCCGCAGCCGGCCACCCCGACGCCCGGCCACCAACACATCGAGTTTGCCTCCAAGCAGACTCACTTGCTGCTGGCCCAGCTCGGCATCGACCGCCAAGAGCCCGACTATGCCGCGCTGTATCTGGGTAACCAGATCCTCGGCGGTGGCGGTTTCGGCACTCGCTTGATGGAAGAGGTGCGCGAGAAGCGCGGCCTGACCTACGGCGTGTATTCCGGCTTCAGCGCCATGCAGGCCCGTGGGCCGTTTATGATCAACCTGCAAACCCGCGCCGAACTCAGCGAAGGCACACTGAAACTGGTGCAGCAAATCCTCCGCGATTACCTGCGCGATGGCCCGACCCAGAAGGAACTGGACGACGCCAAACGTGAATTGGCCGGCAGCTTTCCGCTGTCCACCGCCAGCAACGCCGATATCGTCGGCCAGCTCGGCTCCATGGGTTTTTACAACCTGCCCCTGAGTTATCTGGAAGACTTTATGAGCCAGATCCAGGCCCTCAGCGTGGCGCAAGTGAAAGACGCCATGGCTAAACACCTCAACCCTGACGCCATGCTGATAGTCACTGCGGGCCCGACCGTGGCGCAAAAAGAGCTGCCGCCACCGACCGATCATCCCGCCGAGCAACCCCTTGGCGTACCGGAGCACTAATGCGTACTCGAGTCCCGCAACACAAGTCTGCCAACAGCGCCGACCTCGGCCAACTGCGCATCATCGGCGGCCAATGGCGCAGTCGGCAGTTCAGCTTCCCGATGGCGCCGGGCCTGCGCCCGACGCCCAACCGGGTGCGCGAAACCCTGTTCAACTGGCTGGCGCCCTATGTCGAAGGGGCGAAAATTCTCGACCTGTTCGCCGGCAGCGGCGCCCTCTGTCTCGAAGCCCTGTCGCGCGGCGCCGGCAGCGCCTTGGCACTGGATCTGAGCGCCAAAGCCGTCAGCAGCCTGCGTGAGCACCTAACCACGCTGGACTGCAGCAACTGCCAAGTGCTGCAAACCGACGCCCTGCAACACCTCGAACTGCAAGCGCCAACCACCTTTGACCTGGTGTTTCTCGACCCGCCGTTCAGCCAGAACCTGCTGCTGCCAGCCTGTAACCTGCTCGAACAACAGGGCTGGCTGGCTGACAACGCCTGGGTCTACACCGAAAGCGAAAACCCACCGTCCAGCCTCGGCCTGCCCGCCAACTGGCGCCTGCACCGCGAACAAAAAGCCGGCCAGGTGCATTACGGCCTCTGGCAGCGCACGGCGTAATCCTGGATGAGCCCAACCTTTAAACCCGCCTGGTGGTTGCCCGGCGCGCATTTGCAGACGCTCTGGGCGTCGTTCTTGCGCGCGCCGCTGCAACTGGCGCGCACCCGCGAGCGTGTGTGGCTGGCCGATGGCGACTTTATCGATCTGGACTGGTTCGGCCCGCACAGCGCCGAGGCGCCGTTGGTGCTGCTGTTGCACGGGCTGACCGGCTCGTCTAATTCGCACTACATCCTCGGCCAACAGCAGGCACTGGCCGCCCAAGGCTGGGCCAGCGTGGCGCTGAACTGGCGCGGCTGTTCGGGCGAACCGAACCTGCTGCCGCGCGGTTATCACTCAGGCGTCAGCGAAGACCTCGGCGCCGTTATCCAGCACCTGCAAGCCGCACGGCCAATGGCGCCGCTGTATGCGGTGGGCTATTCGCTGGGCGGCAATGTGCTGCTCAAGTATCTGGGTGAAACCGGCGACGCCTCTGGGTTGCAAGCAGCGGTCGCAGTGTCGGTGCCGTTCCGTCTGGATCACTGCGCCGACCGCATTGGTCTGGGCTTCTCGCGCGTCTATCAAGCGCACTTTATGCGCGAACTCAGCGCCTATGTGCAGCGCAAAAAGCAGCGTTTTAGCGCCAACGGCCAGCAACCGCAGCTGGCGGCGCTGGAGCAACTGGGACCGCTGGACAAGATGCGTACTTTTTGGGATTTCGACGGCCAAGTCACCGCGCCCTTGCATGGCTATGCCGATGCCGACGACTACTACCGCCGCGCCTCCAGCCGCTACTTTCTGCCGGCGATCAAGGTGCCGACCCTGCTGATCCAGGCCGCCGACGATCCCTTCGTGTTCCGCCACAGCCTGCCAGAGCTTAGCGAACTGGCCGCCGACACCCAGCTTGAGCTGCATGCCCACGGCGGCCACGTCGGCTTTATCGACGGCAGCGTAACGAAACCTGGGTTGTATTTAGAGCGACGGATTCCGCAGTGGCTGCGTAGGGCGGACTCAGGAGCGTAGCGAACAGTCCGCCAATGTGAGCAGCGCACAGCCCGCTAACTCAGCGGCGTACTGCCTTCGGCGAGTACACCCTACCAAGCAGCCTGCCTACCACTCCAGCATTAGCGAACGGCTTAAATCACCCGCTCCAGCGGCACATACAGCTTCTCATGCAGCGCCTGCACGGCCGGGCGGGCGGCTTCGCTGATAAAGCCACTTTCGAGCGCCAGTACCTGATAGATGCCACGGCGCAGTTGCTCCTCGTTTAACGCCACGCTGTCGCCGCGCGAGGTGCAGAGAAAGCGCACCCAGGAGGTGAGAATGATCCAGCTGTTTAGGGTCAACGCCTCCACCTGGGCGCTGTTCATCAGCAAAATACCGGCCTCGACAAAGCCCTGGTACAAGCCTTGGGCGCTGATCATGCAGCGCTGGGCGAACAGTCGATAACCCTGGGCCAGGCCACTGTCCGACTCCAGCAAGTGCTCCAGATCACGGTGCAGAAAGCGGTAGTGCCACATCGCCGCCAGCAAGGCTTCGAGGTAGAAGGTCTTGTCCTCAACGGTCAACGCCCGCCCCGCCGGCACCCGCAAAAATTGATCGACCCGCTGCTCGTACTGGCCGAACAGTTCGGCGATGATCGCCTGCTTATTGCGGAAGTAGTAGTAGAGATTGCCGGGCGATATCCCCAGGTGCGCGGCAATATGATTGGTCGTGACGCTGCGCTCCCCCTGGGCATTGAACAACTCCAGGCTGCCTTGGATGATGCGTTCACGGGTTTTTATCGGTGCGCTCGCCATGCCGCGTCAAACTCACTCAGGGCCGCAAAACGGCAACTCAAAAAGGGCGCACAGCATCGACTAACTCGGCCCACGGGCGCAATGCCCATGGCCTCGGCGACGCCGCTGTGACGAATAAATGCACGACCCAACTTTTCGTTTGGTACACAACGGGGTCTTAGCGCTGCATGCTATTTGACACAATAGAGTAATTACTCTAAAAATCTACCGACATTCCGCCCGCGCATCTTTTCAAGGATTCCCCATGGCCGCCGAAATCGCCGAAATCGCTCACGCACAACCGCATTTGCAGCAACATCTGCAGCAAGCGCAACAGCAAATCAGCCAGCTCGGGCAGCTGTTTGCCGGCCAACGCGAGGCGTTCCGCGCCAATCCGATGCCGACCGCCGAGCAGCGTTTGCAGTGGCTCAAAGCCCTCAGCCAGATGCTTAGCAGTGAGCGCGAGGCGCTGATCAAGGCAATTTGCCAAGACTTCAGCAACCGTTCGACCGATGAAACCTTGCTGGCCGAGATCATGCCGAGCCTGCAAAACATCCATTACGCCAGCAAGAACCTGAAGAAGTGGATGAAGCCATCGCGCCGCGCCGTCGGCCTGGCCTTCCAGCCGGCCAGTGCCAAAGTCATCTACCAACCGCTGGGCGTGATCGGCGTGATAGTGCCCTGGAACTACCCGTTGTTTCTGGCCATGGGCCCGCTGATCGGCGCGTTGGCGGCCGGCAACCGAGTAATGATCAAGATGAGCGAGTCGACCCCGGTCACCTCGCAACTGGTCAAGGATTTACTAGCCAAGATCTTCCCGGAAGACCTAGTCTGCGTGATCTTGGGTGAAGCGGAAGTCGGCGTGGCCTTCTCCAAGCTAGCCTTCGATCACCTGTTGTTCACAGGCGCCACCAGCATCGGTAAGCATGTGATGCGCGCGGCGGCCGAGAACCTCACCCCGGTGACCCTGGAGCTGGGCGGCAAGTCGCCGGCCATCGTTTCCGCCGAGGTGCCGCTGGAACACGCCGCCGAACGCATCGCCTTCGGCAAGACCCTGAACGCCGGGCAAACCTGCGTCGCGCCTGACTATGTGTTGGTGCCGCGTAACCGCGTCGATGCCTTCGTCGCGGCCTACAGCAAGGTCGTCACCAGCTTCTATCCCAAGCTCAAAGACAACCCGGACTACACCGCGATCATCAATGACCGCCAGCTGCAGCGCCTCAAGGGCCTGCTCAGCGATGCCGAAAATCTGGGCGCCAAGGTAGTTAATCTGTACCCAGAAGGCCAAGGCCGGCGCCTGCCACAAGCCCTGGTGCTGAATGTGAACGACCAGATGAAGATCATGCAGGACGAGATCTTTGGCCCGCTGCTGCCGATCGTGCCCTATGACAGCATCGAGCAAGCCTTCGCCTACATCAATGACCGGCCACGGCCACTGGCGCTCTACTACTTCGGCTACAACAAAGGCGAACAACAACGCGTGCTGAGCGAGACCCACTCGGGCGGCGTGTGCTTGAACGACACCATGCTGCATGTGGCCCAGGACGATATGCCGTTCGGCGGCGTCGGCCCGTCGGGCATGGGTCACTACCACGGCCACGAAGGCTTCAAGACCTTCAGCCACGCCAAGGGCACCTTTATCAAGCAGCGCTATAACGCCGCCAAGATGATCTACCCGCCCTATGGCAAGGCCATCCAGAAGTTGGTCTACAAGCTGTTTATTCGCTAATACCCGCCCAAGGCTATGCTGCGTAGAACCCGCTCTACGCAGCATGAGCACGGCCTTGAGCAGGTTTTACGCAGTCTTTGTTAAAGCCGAGAATAATAATGAACGACAGCACCCTCACAGCACCGCAGCTCTCGCGGCGTGGCTTACTTAAAGTCGGCCTGTTCGGCACGGCATTTCTGGCCACGGCCGGAGTTACCGCCACCCTCAGCGGTTGCTCGGCGAGCGTACCGGCCAGCGGCCTGAGCATCTTGCGAACCAGTGACTTGCCATTCTTGCGGGCGCTGATCCCAGTGGTCATCGATGGCGCAGTCAGCGCCGAGCAGCTATCTGCCGCCGTTGAACAAAGCATCCGGGGCATCGACTACAGCCTCACGCGCTTCTCGCCGGAGATGCAAAAACTCACGGTGCAGCTGTTCGACGTGCTGGCCCTAGGCCTGACCCGCGGACCGCTGACCGGCGTCTGGGGCAGCTGGGAGAATGCCAGCGCGGCACAGGTCAGCGCCTTCCTGACCCGCTGGCAGAACAGCTCAATTGGCTTGCTAAAGCTGGGCCACGCCTCGCTGCTGCAATTGGTAATGCTGGCCTGGTATGGCCAGCCCGAGTCATGGGCCCATTGCGGTTACCCAGGGCCACCCAAGGTTTAAAACCACAGCCAGCAACCTAGGCTTGCTGGTTACTTGTAGGGTGGGCTTTAGCCCACAAATATCCGAAGCCGGTGGGCTGAAGCCCACCCTACACGGCTCGCCGACACCTTGATCGGGCAGCCCTTAAAACAAGAATTTGCCTGAGAGCTTGCCAACATGCCCGTACCTGATCTGTTTCAACAAGGCCTCGCCAGCGGCTGGAAAACCTACAACGGTTCGCGCCTTGAGCAGGACCTGACCCTGGAAGCCGACGTGGCGATTATCGGCAGCGGCGCGGGCGGCGGCACCACTGCGGAAATCCTCAGCCAGGCCGGCTTCAAAGTGTTGCTGATCGAGGAAGGCCCGCTGAAAACCAGCAGCGACTTCAAGATGCAGGAGCCCGAGGCCTACGGCGCGCTGTATCAGGAAGGCATGGGGCGGATGAGCAAAGATGGCGCCATCACCATCATGCAAGGCCGCGCGGTGGGCGGCACCACGCTGGTCAATTGGACCTCGAGTTTTCGCACCCCCGACCCGACCCTGGAGCACTGGGCCAGCGAGTATGGCGTCAAAGGCCATAGCCCCGCAGAAATGGCGCCTTGGTTTGCCCGTATGGAAGAACGCTTGGGCGTCGCCCCTTGGGCGCTGCCGCCAAATGCCAACAACGATGTGATCCGCCGTGGCTGCGACAAGCTCGGCCTGCACTGGAAGGTGATTCCGCGCAACGTGCGTGGCTGTTGGAACCTCGGCTACTGCGGCATGGGCTGCCCGACCAACGCCAAGCAATCGATGCTGGTCACCACCATACCCGGCGCCCTGAACAACGGCGGCGAGTTGCTCTACCTGGCCCGCGCCCAGCGTTTGCTGCACGACGGCAACAAGGTCACCGGCATCGAATGCTTAGGCATGGATGAGCTGTGCGTGGCGCCCAATGGTCGCAAAATCACCGTAAAAGCCAAGCATTACGTGCTGGCCGGAGGCGGCATCAACAGCCCAGGTTTGCTGATGCGCTCCGACGCCCCGGACCCGCACGGGCGCACCGGCCAACGGACTTTTCTGCATACGGTGAATTTCTCGGCGGCGCAGTTCGATGAGGTAATCAACCCCTTCTACGGCGCCCCGCAGTCGATCTACTCCGACCATTTCCAGTGGGATGACGGCGCCACCGGGCGCATGTCTTACAAGCTGGAAGTGCCGCCACTGCAACCGGCCCTGACCTCGACCCTGCTCGGGCGCTTCGGCATCGACAACGCCATGCGCATGGAGCAATTGCCGCACACCAACGTGATGCTGGCGCTGATGCGCGATGGTTTCCACCCCGACAGTGCGGTGGGCAAGGTTGAACTGCGCGGCGACGGCAGCCCAGTGCTCGACTACCAGATGACCGATTACACCTGGGACGGCATCCGCCGAGCCTTCCACACCATGGCCGAGATCCAGTTCGCCGCCGGCGCCAAGGCGGTGTTGCCGCTGCACGCCGACGCTGACTACGTGCCGACCCTGGCCAAGGCCCGCGAACTGATCGACAACCTGAGCCTGGAGATTTACCGCACCCGCCTCGGCTGCGCCCACGTCATGGGTGGCTGCGGCATGAGCGAAGACCCCAAGCTCGGGGTGACCGACAGCCTCGGTCGCCATCATCAGCTGAGTAATCTGTCGATCCACGACGGCTCGCTGTTCCCCACCAGCATCGGCGCCAACCCGCAGCTGTCGATCTATGGCCTGACCTCGCAGCTGGCCAGCCAATTGGCCGAACGGCTGAAAAACGCCTGATTGCATGCAAGCAATGGTGGGCAACGCTTCGCGGTTGCCCACCCTACAAACAGCCAATCCGCCAACCGCCCGCTCAGGCCTTGCAACTATGAGCGGCTCGCAGGCATCAGCCGAAGCAAATTTTGCACAGTCCACCCAACGGCTTGGCCACGGGGTTTGGCTGCGCTACCATCGGCGTCCCTACCGGACTCCGTCAGGACGTCACGATGAATCGAGTGTTGTATCCAGGTACCTTTGACCCCATCACCAAGGGTCATGGCGATCTCGTCGAACGCGCCGCACGGCTGTTCGACACCGTCATCATTGCGGTCGCGGCCAGTCCGAAGAAAAACCCGCTGTTCCCCCTTGAACAACGGGTGGCGCTGGCCCGTGAGGTCACCAAGCACTTGCCCAACGTTGAGGTGGTGGGCTTCTCCACCCTGCTGGCGCACTTTGCCCATGAGCAAAAGGCCAATGTGTTCTTGCGCGGCTTGCGGGCAGTTTCGGACTTCGAGTACGAGTTTCAACTGGCCAATATGAACCGCCAGCTGGCCCCGGATGTGGAAAGCCTGTTTCTTACTCCGTCGGAAAAATACTCCTATATCTCCTCAACTCTAGTGCGCGAAATCGCCGCGCTGGACGGCGACATCAGCAAATTCGTCCACCCGGCAGTCGCCGAAGCCCTGGCCGAACGCTTCAAACGCTAAGCCGGCAGCCTCAGTGCGGTGGCCTGAAGAGCCGCCGCCGATGGCGCCCGCAACGCTAATCCGGCACAATTGGACATCACGTTTTCTGCATGCCCAGGCCACGCGTCTGCGCAGGAGTTGTTCCATGTCCCTGATCATCACCGACGATTGCATTAACTGCGACGTCTGCGAGCCCGAGTGTCCGAACGCCGCAATTTCTCAGGGCGAAGAAATTTACGTCATCGACCCGAACCTCTGCACCGAATGCGTCGGCCATTACAACGAGCCGCAATGCCAGCAAGTCTGCCCCGTCGACTGCATCCCCCTCGATGAAAACCACGTCGAAAGCAAAGAAGAACTGCAGCAGAAGTACCTGATCCTCACCGGCAAGGCCTAAGCCAGATGCGCCGCCTGCAACGCGGCAATATCCTCGCAGGCCTGCTATTTGCGGCGCTGCAACTGTTCAATCTGGCACTGGCGGCCAGCGCGTTACCCAACCAAGCCGCCATCGCCAGCGCCCACCCGGCCGCCACCGTCGCCGGGCTGGAAACCCTCGCCGCCGGTGGCAATGCCTTCGACGCTGCGGTGGCCGTTAGCGCCGCCCTGGCGGTGGTCGAGCCTTACGGCAGCGGCCTGGGCGGCGGTGGTTTCTTCCTACTGCGACAATCCGGCGCCAGCCCAACCTATCGCTTTCTCGATGCTCGCGAACGCGCGCCACTGGCTGCGACCCCACAGATGTACCTGCGCGATGGCCAGCCCGTCCCCGATCTCTCGCTGAATGGCGCTCTGGCGGCGGCAATCCCCGGCCTGCCTGCTGCGCTGGTGGAGTTGTCCGAGCACTATGGCCGGCTGCCGCTGCGCGATTCCCTGACCCCGGCCATCCGCCTGGCCCGTGACGGCGTATCGATCGATCCGGCCTATCAAGAACGCGCCGGCTGGCGCTTGGCGGCGCTGCGGGCCAACCCGGAAAGCGCGCGACTATTTCTCGCTAACGGAGAAATCCCCGAGCAGTACAGCCTGCTGCGCCAGCCGGAGCTGGCCAACAGCCTCGAACAACTGGCCAACTACGGCCGCACTGGATTTTACGGCGGCGCACTGGCCAACAAGCTGGTCGACGGCGTGCGGGCGGCCGGCGGCATCTGGACTCTGCGCGACCTGGCCGAATACAAGGTCATCGAGCGCACGCCGCTGCGTTTCAAGCTCAACGATGGTCGCGAACTGATCAGCGCGCCGCCGCCCTCCGCCGGTGGCGTGGCGCTGGCGCAAAGCCTGGGCATCCTGCAACAACTGCCGTGGCGCGGCGCCGACAAGGTGCAACGCAGCCATCTGGTGGTGGAAACCCTGCGCCGGGTTTACCGCGACCGTGGCCTGCTCGGCGACCCGAACTTTGTCCGCAACCCGCTGCCCCAGCTGCTGGCGCCCAGCTACCTGCAAAGCCTGGCCCGTAGCATCGACCCGCAGCGCGCCACCCCCAGCGCCAGCCTGGCGCCGGCCTGGAAAGAAGGCGACCACACCACCCATTTCAGTATTTTGGATAGCGATGGCAATGCCGTAGCCGCCACCCTGTCGGTCAACCTGCCATTTGGCGCCGCCTTCACGGTGCCCGGCACTGGGGTGGTGCTCAATAATGAAATGGACGATTTTGCCGCCGCCCTTAATAGCAGCAATGCCTACGGTTTGACCGGCAGCGCCGCCAACCAGATCGCCGCCGGCAAGCGGCCGCTGTCGAGCATGAGCCCAAGTTTTATCGACAGCCCGCAGGCCTTCGCCGCCTTCGGCACACCCGGCGGCAGCCGCATCCCGAGCATGGTGCTGCTGGCCATGCTCGGCTACCTCGACGGCCAGCCGCCCAGCGCCTGGGTCGCCGCGCCGCGCTACCACCACCAATACCTGCCGGACGTTATCGAGTACGAACCAAAGGCCTTCAGTGCGGCCGAACTTAGCCAACTGCAACAGCGCGGCCACAGCCTGAAAGCCGTCGAGCGCGCCTACGGCAATCAGCAAGTATTGCTGTGGGACAAACCCAGCGGCGCCGTCATCGCGGCCAGTGACCCGCGCGGCATCGGCTTGGCCAGTCAACTGCCAGTGGAATTTGACTCGCTGCCGGCCGCCGCCCCTAGGCTCAAGCTGCAAACCAGCAGCACCGCGCACTAACCCGTGCCCGCTGAAGTTTGCTTCGTAGGATGCGGTTGAGCGCAGCGATTCCCATCATGACGCCACGCAGATTT
>JAIERD010000270.1 GCA_019747155.1 Pseudomonadaceae bacterium | reverse complement strand
GGCTGTGGCCGGCGGCCTTGAGCATCTGGAGTCAGGGCATCTATGGCGGCGCGGCCAGCCCCTATGTGGTGCGTCGTGAAAATGCCCATTGGGTCAAAGGCAAGCTGACCGCCGATGGCATGCAGCCCTTGCCGTTCGCCCAGCTGGCGAAAAAAGCCCATGAGTTGGGGCTGGTGACCGGCGCCAGCGTGCATGGTTTTAACCGCTGGGCCTGGGCCGAAGCGGAGTTCGTGATTGGCGGGGTGCGCGACAGCGTGCCACTGGATGCCCTGGCGCTGAAGTATGGCGATGGTGCCCCGGCGGCCAAACGCGCGCTGATGAGCGCGGCCGGTTATCACCGTCTCGACCGCCAGAGCGTCAAATACCCGGACACCCAGCTCAATAACGCCATGGTCACTTACTACAGCCCGGTGGCCACGCTGCTGGAGGTCAAGGTTAATAAGGGCTCGGGCGCGGTGCAGGTGCTTAGTCATCACTCCTGGCTGGAATGTGGCCGGGTGATAGTGCCAGAGCTGGTGCTCGGCCAGCTGGAAGGCGGCATCGCCATGGGCATCGGCCATGCGCTGCTTGAGGAGTTGCCGCTGCACGAAGGCGGTCCGGGGGACGGCACCTGGAACTTCAACCGCTACCAACTGCCACGGGCCAAGGATGTCGCGGTCTGGCAGCAGAGCGCCGAAATCCTGCCGCCGCTGTCGCCTAGCGATCCGGCCAAAGGCATCGCCGAAGTGGTGATGATTCCGGTGGTCGGTGCCATCGTTAATGCCGTCGCTCACGCCACCGGCAAGCGCCTGCGGGAACTCCCGCTTTCACCCGCACGCATCAAGGAGGCCCTGAATGGCTAAGCGTCCGCTCACTCTGCAGATCAACGGACAAATGGTCGGCCCCCTCGAGGTGCCGGACGATTTGTTGATGATTGAGTTTCTCCACGAATACCAGAACCTCACCGGCTCGCGGCTCGGCTGTGGCCAGGGCATCTGCCACGCCTGCGTGCTGATTTTGGACAAGCCCGACGGCACCAGCGAGGAGGTGCGGACCTGCATCACCGGCGCGCATTTCTTCAATGGCAAGCAGGTGCGCACCATCGAAGGTTTGGCCAAGCGCGATGCCAGTGGCGCGGTCAGCGAGTTGAATCCGATCCAGCAAAAGTTCGTCGATCATTTCAGCTTTCAGTGCAGTTATTGCACGCCGGGTTATGTCAACGCGGCCACCATCATGGTCGAGAAACTGCAACGTCAGCCGGTCTTGCGCAGCGCGCTGGATCAGGAAATCGAGGCCGCCCTCGGCCAGCATATCTGTCGCTGCACCGGCTACGTACGCTACTACCAGGCGACGAAGTTGGTGCTCGAAGATCTCGGTCTGGTCAGGGAGGGTTGAGCATGCAGCGTTTTCTAATCAGTGCCGCGCTGTGCTTGCCGCTGGCGGTGCAAGCCGCTGACCAACAACTGATCGAACGTGGCCAGTACCTGGCCCGCGCCGCCGACTGCGTGGCCTGTCACAGCACCGCCGGCAGTGCGCCCTATGCCGGCGGGCTGCCTTTAGAGTCGCCGTTCGGCACCATCTATGGCACTAACATCACCCCGGACAAGCAATACGGCATCGGCAACTACACGGCTGATGATTTCTACAGCGCCGTGGCCAAGGGTGAGCGTGCCGATGGCAGCAACCTCTATCCGGCCATGCCTTACACCTCTTATCACCTGATCAAGCGGGAAGACTCCGACGCCATCTACGCCTACCTGATGAGCATCGAGCCGATTGCCCGGCCGGCGCCAAGCACCAGTTTGAGCTTCCCATTTAACCTGCGTTTTGGGTTGAGTTTTTGGAATCAGCTGTACGCCGACGACCTGCAGTTGGCGCCAGCCACCGATAAGAGCGCGCAGTGGCAGCAAGGCCAGTACCTGGTCGAGGTGCTCGGCCATTGCGGCGAGTGCCATACCCCGCGCAATAGCCTCGGTGCGCTGCAGCAAGAGCAAGCCATGCAAGGCGGCGTGCTGCTCGGTTATCTGGCGCCCAGTTTGAAAACCGAGGACATGCTGGCGCGCGGCTGGAATAGCGCCGATCTCTCGACCTTCTTGCGCCACGGCATCAGCGCCCAGGGCAGCATGTTTAACGAGATGTACCCGGTGCTGCATAACAGCACTCAATACCTGAGCAGCGACGACCATAAGGCCATGGCCACTTACCTGTTGGGCGAGCAGCCAGGCCCGGCGGCGGTGATTGTTACCCAGCCGCTGGCGCAACTGACCGAAAGCGCCCAGCAGGGCCGCCAGGACTACCTGAATGTCTGCGCCGGCTGTCATGGCAGCGAAGGCCAGGGCGTACCGCACGTGGCTGTGGCCATGGCGGGCAATACCACCCTGCGTCAGGCTGACTCGCGCAACCTGTTGCGGGTGATCGAGGATGGCATTGCCGAGCAACAGTTCACCGGCTTTGAACGGATGCAACCGATGCCTGGTTTTGCCAAGCAGCTCAGCGATGAGCAATTGCGTAACCTGCTTAATTACCTGCGGCAAACCTGGGGCGGCTTGCCGCAAGACATGAGCACCGAGCAGGTGAGCGAGTTGCGCGGCCAGGTGGGGCACTAGGGTAGGGTGGGCCCACCCTACAAACTGGTTTCAGGCGTACTCGCGTAGGCTGTACTCGCCGAAGGCAGTACGGCATGGATCGACGGGTTCTCTGGGGAATGGCGGACTGTTCGCTGCGCTCCTGAGTCCGCCCTACGCCCACCTTGCGCCCTGCGCCTGCGCCATACTCGGTTCCGTTTTTTGGTTTTTTGTTGCACTACCGGGCCTTTGATTTAGCGGTGATGAATTAAATGCAGCAACTTGATTTAGAGGTCATCCGCCAGGCGCTGACGTGGTCTTTGGCCGGCCAGCGCTTGTGGCTGTGCACCGTGCTCGGTACCTACGGTTCGGCGCCGCGGGCACCGGGTGCCTTAATGGTGGCCAACGAGACTGGGCAGTGGCTGGGCTCTTTGTCGGGCGGCTGCGTTGAGGAGGACTTTCTCGAACAGTTATTGGCCGGGGCTTTTGCCGAACCGCTCAACCTGATTCGCTACGGTGCCGGCGATGAACCGCGCTCAGGCATTCGCCTGCCCTGCGGTGGAGTGCTGGAAGTGCTGGTGGAAAACCTGCCGGCCGACTGCGCCGTGCAAGAGCATTTGCGCCAGTTGCAAGCGGCGTTGCAGGGCCAGCGCCGGCTGATTCGCGAGATCGATCTGGCCAGCGGCCGTCGTCAGTTATTCGATGATCAAACCCAGGGCGCGCGGGTTGAACGCACGGCCGACAAGCTGCGCCTGCGGGTCGGCGCGGCGCAACGGTTGCTGCTGGCCGGTTACTCCAGCGTCAGCCATTACTGCGCCCAGTTCGGCACGGCGCTGGGTTTTGAGGTGCTGCTCTGCGAGCCGCGCGATGAGGTGCTGGCGGGCGTTGAGTTGGGCGGCATCGAGCTGATCCGGCAATTGCCCTCGCGGGTGATCGCCGAGGGCGGCTGCCACAGCGACACCGCCGTAGTGGCCTTGACCCACGATCCACGGATTGATGATCTGGCGATGATCGAGGCAGTGCGCAGCCCGGCGTTTTATATCGGCGTGATGGGTTCGCGGCTGACCACGCAAAAACGCTTCGAGCGCCTGCGCCGCAGCGGCGGCCTGAGCGAGGCCGAGATTGCCCGCATTCAGGCGCCCATCGGACTGAATATCGGCAGCAAAACCCCGGCGGAAATCGCCCTGTCGGTGCTGGCCGATATTGTCCGGGTGCGCAACGGCATAGCGCGCGAGCAGGTGTAGGAGCCAGCTTGCTGGCGATCCTAATTCCCCCAAGCATCGCCAGCGAGCTGGCTCCTACAGGATGGCATCGTGTCCACTTCCCAGGTTCCTCAGGTCATCGCCTTAGTGCTGGCCGCCGGTCAAGGCCGGCGTTTCGGCAGCGACAAACGCCTGGCCTTGTTGGCCGCTGGCACGCCGCTGTTGCGCGCCAGCTTGCTACAAGCACAGCGCAGCTTTGCCCAGGTCTATGTACTGCTGCAGAGCGGCGATGATGCGCTGGCGCTTGGCGTGCCGGCAGGGGTCGAGGTGCTGCACTGTGCGGACGCCGAGCTGGGCATGGGCCACAGCCTGGCGGCGGGTATGCGTGCGCTGGATAAACATCCGGCCACGGCAGTGGCGGTGCTGTTGGGCGATATGCCCTGGCTGAGCGCGAGCACGCTGCAACTGCTGATCGGCCAGGCCGGGCCACAACGAATAGTGTTTCCCTCTTATCAGGGGCAGCGCGGCCACCCGGTGCTTTTTGGTCGGCAGTTCTGGCCGCAATTAGAGCAACTCACCGGCGACGCTGGAGCCAAGGCCGTGCTGGCCGCGCAGTCGCAAGCTTGCATCGAGGTAGCGGTCGACGACCCTGGCGTGCTGCGCGACGTCGATACGCCAGCCGCCCTGCAAGAGTGACGGCGTACTCAGGCTCGCTTCGCGGCTAAAGCCGCTCCTACACAAACCCGGCACCTGCAGAAACCTTATTGGCCGCCGCATCCTGTAGGAGCGGATTTATCCGCGATTGGCCGGTGCAGACAACCCATCGCCCAAGGTTTGGGATGCCGGCGGCTTATTTTGTGGCTTTCAGAATCACAAACTTGGGCGTGGTCGCGACCTGCTCGACGCCACGAAACAGTTTTTTCAGCTTGCCGTGATAACCCAAATGGCGGTTGCCGACTATCCACAGTTCGCCGCCGCGTACCAGCGCCGCCTTGGCCTGGACGAACATGCGCCAGGCGAGAAAGTCGCCGACCACTTGCTGCTGGTGAAACGGCGGATTGCACAGCACCAGATCCAGCGAGTCTTCGGTCTGCTCGGCCAAGCCGTCACCGGCGCGAATGGTCACTGGTCGCTCAGCCAGAGCTGCACGCCAGTTTTCCGCGGCCGACTGCACCGCCATAAAAGACTCATCCACCAACGTCAGCTCGGCCTCTGGGTTGCTCAGCGCATAGCTAATCCCCAGCACGCCATTGCCACAACCGAGGTCGGCGACCCGCAACGGCGTCAGGCTGCGGGGCAGGTGCGGCAGAAAGGCGCGGGTGCCAATGTCCAAGCCTTCCCGGCAAAACAGGTTGGCGTGGTTAAGCAGCGTTAGGGCGGGTTGCTCCAGGGCATAGCTGCTCGGGTAGGGCGAGCTGACGGTTGCCTTGCTCTCCGTGGTGGCGCTCAGCAGGCGGGCTTTTTTGACCGCCAGCAGCGCCTGCATCGGGCCGATGTAACGCTCCAGTAATTCGCCGGCGGCGCGCGGTAAGTGCTTGAGCATGGCCGCAGCCAGCACCAGGGTGCCGGGGACGATCTGCCCTTGCAGACGAATCAGTTGCTCCTCCAGCAGGGCCAAAGTCTTGGGCACGCGCAGCAGCACACAGTCGAAGGGGCCGCAGGCCTTCTCGCTGGCCGGCACAAAGCGCAGGCTGTCGCTGGTCAGGCCGTTGCGGGCCAGGTTGTGCTGCAAAGCTTGCCAGCCCAGGTACGAATCGCTGGAGCTGGTGACTTGATAATGCCCGGCCAAACTGACCGCCAGGGCACCGAAATTATCGTTGAGCACTAACAATCGCGCAGTGCTGGGCAAGCCCAGGCTATGCAGGTGGTTGAGCAGGTACTCGTCGGCGGCATCGAAGGCTTGTAGCGGCTCGTCGGCTTGCTCGGGCTGACGGATTAGCTCCAGTGCGGCAAAGGGCGTAGTGAATATAGGCATATGAACCGCCGGTGTTTGTGCACTGAGCTTTGCGCGACACTGCAAAGACTAATGAACATGAGTTAAACCAAAGGGCCGCAGTATGACCGCCAGTGCCGAGAAGTTCACCCGCCAGCAACTGCTTAGCGTGCAGGCCTGGTCGCCGAGTTTGTTTAGTTTGCGTTGCACCCGTGATCCGGGCTTTCGCTTTGTGGCCGGGCAATTCGCCCGTTTGGGGGTGCGCAAGGCCGATGGTTCGACGGTATGGCGGGCTTATTCGATGGCCTCGGCGGCCCATGATGAGTTTCTCGAGTTCTTCTCCATCGTGGTGCCCGGCGGTGAGTTCACCAGTGAGCTGAGCCGCTTGGCGGTGGGCGACGAGCTGTTGGTCGAGCGTCAGGCCTTTGGTTTCTTGACCCTGGATCGCTTCGTCGATGGCCAGGATCTGTGGCTGCTGGCCAGTGGCACCGGGCTGGCGCCGTTTTTGTCGATCTTGCAGGGGCAGGAGGTGTGGCAGCGCTTTGCCCGTATCGTCTTGGTCTACAGCGCCCGCAGCCAGAGCGAGTTGGCCTACCAGGAGTTAATCAGCAGCTTGATGCAGCGCGACTATTTACAGGAGTTTGCCGAACGCCTGACCTATCTGCCCTTACTGACCCGTGACGAGCAGCCCGGCTGCTTGCATGGGCGCATCACCACGCTGCTGCAAAGCGGCGAGCTGGAGCAGACGGCCGGTTTTGCCCTGGAGCCCCAGGCGGGACGGGTGATGATTTGTGGCAATCCGCAGATGATCGCCGACTGCCGTGCTTTGCTTAAACAGCGGGACCTGCAGCTGAGCCTGAATCGCCGACCGGGGCAGGTGGCGGTGGAGAATTATTGGTAGCCTGAATCTGCGCCTGGTGCTTGTCGACAGGCGCGTTGCCCGGCGGGGCGCACAGCGGCAAGGCCAAGGTGAAGCGGGTGCCCCAGTTGATTTGGCTAACCACCTCCAGCCGCCCGCCGAGTATGCCGGTGGCCAGGTTATGCACGATATTCAGGCCTAAACCGCTGCCGCCCTGGCCGAGTTTGGTGGTGAAAAACGGATCGTAAATCCTCGGCAGGTGCTCGGCGCTGATGCCGCCACCATTGTCGGTCACCGTCAGTTCGAGCCAGCCCGGCTGGGTGGCGTAGGCGCGCAGGGCAATCAAACCCTGCTCGCGATCAGCGAAGGCATGCAGCAGCGCATTGTTAATCAAGTTGACCAAAATCTGCCCGAGGGCGCCGGGGTAGCTGTCCAGCCACAGGCTGTCGTCGATGTTGCTCTCCAGCACTAAGGGGGTTTTCTTCAGACTGGGGCCCAGGGTGATGATGATCTCGTTAACCACCTCGATGAGCTGAAAGCTGCGCCGCTGGGCGCCGGTTTGATCGACCGCCACCTGCTTAAAGCTGCTGATCAGCTCACTGGCGCGGCGCAGGTTACGGTTTAGGATGTCGCAGGTGGTTTGGCTGTCGGCGACAAACTGATCGAGCATTGAGCGGCGCAACGCCCCCTCAATCACGGCGCGGTGCATGGCCTTAGTGTGGTCTTGCAGGGTGCTGGCGGCCATCACGCTATTGCCAATCGGGGTGTTCAGCTCGTGGGCAATACCGGCCACCAGCGAGCCCAGGGCGGCGAGCTTCTCGCTCTGCACCAGGCCGTGCTGGGCTTGTTGCAAGTTGGCCAGGGCACTGTTGAGCTCTTGGTTGCTTTGGCTCAGCGCCTGGGTACGTTGGCTGACCCGCTGTTCAAGGCTGTTGTTTAACTCGCGGTAGGCTTGCTCGACTTTTTTCTGCTCGCTGACATCAATGCTCATGCAGACAAAGTGCTGGCCGCCCCCCGGTGCGGGAATGCTGAAGGTGGTGGTGAGCAAATACAGGGACTGCCCGTCGAGCCCTTGCAGCGTCAATAAATACGGGCCGAGCGCAATGCCATTAGCCGCTTCGCGCAGGTTGGCGAGAAACAGTTGCTGTTGCTCGGGGCTGAAAATCAGCTGGTCGAGGGTTTTGCCCAGGGCGTCTTGCCGTTCGATGGCGTAGAGGCTTTCGCTGGCGTGGTTCCAGAGCAGTACGCGGCCCTGTCGATCGAACCACTGCACGGCCACATTGGGGGTGTTTTCCAGGGTGGCGAGCAGACGGTCCTCGCTGTCGCGCAGGTGCTGTTCGCTGTCACGCATCGCCTGTTCGCGTTCGCAAATGGCCATGACCATTTGCTGCAAGCTGTTTTGCAGGCGGCCCAGCTCTTTGATGCCGCTGTGAATCAGCGGCAGGTCATAGCGACCCTCGGCGATGGCCTCGACATGGGCGGTAAACAGCGAGATTTTTTTGGCCAGCACCCAGCTGGTCAGCCCGGCGATTAACAGCGCCACCAGCAAGGCTAAGCCCAGGGTGAACCTGATGCGTTGCCAGGCAATATCAATGTTTGCATAGGCTTGGGCTGCGGGTTGGGCGACCAGCACTTGCCAGTCCGGGCCATTGATCTTGAGCGCGATGCCGACCAAGGCCTGACCGTCGAGCTGGAAGTGGCTGGAGCTGCCTTGGCCGTTTTGCAGCACTGCCAGGTTGCCCAGATTCGGTTGCTGTCCGCCTTGGCTGTTGGCGGAGTTGGCCACCAATTGATTTTGCCGGTCGAGTAGACGAATTTGCAGCGCGCCATTTTGGCTGAGTTGGCGGGCCAGTTCGGGCAGTTGCTCAATGGCCACCTCGCCGACCAGGGTGCGCCGCCCAACCGGTTGTGCCAGGGCCACGGTCAAGCGGGAGCTGACCGTGGACAGGTAGCTGTTGGACCAGGACACCTGCTTACGCCGGTGCGCTTGCAAGACAAAGTCGCGGGCGGAAATATCCAGACCCAGCAGGTTTTGTCGCAGGCTGCGTTTGCCGGCCGGTAAACCGGTGGCGCTGATCTGGCCGAATTCATCGGTCAGGTACAGCGCCTCATAAAAGTTTGAGGAGTCGGCGTAGGCATCCAGCAGTGCTTCGATCTCGTCCTGGCTTAACAATTGCGCGTTGATAAAGAGTTGCGCCAGTGAACCCAGTTCGCGATTCACCACGCCGAAGTGGTATTCGATTTGCTGCGCCGTGGCTTGCGCCGCATTCAGCTGTTTAGCCTCCACGTCGCGGCGCATCAAAGGTTCGTAATACAGGCTGAATAACAGGCCGATGGCCAGCACCGGGATAATCGCCACCAGGCTAAAAGTACTGGCCAGAATCGCCAGCAATGGCCAGGCGCGGGAGTCCGTGGCCGGTGTTGGCGCACTAGTTGGCATTAACGAAGCGTCCCTGCTGAATAACCTTTAGGAAGGCCGGGCCGTCGGCATCACCCGAGTCGTCAAAGCTGATCGTTTGCTGCAGGCCCTGAAAGGTGCGCAACCGCAGCAGCGCTTGTTTGACCGACTCCTGCGGTTGGCGCTCGCGCAAGGCTTGCAGCAAAACATTGGCGGCATTAAAGCCAATTACCGCGGCGCTATCGATAGGGGCTTTAAAGCGTGCTTCATAGGCGCTGCGGAAGGCCAAAAATGCCGGCGACTGGTCATCGGCTTTGTAGCCCTGCGCCGAGACCAGGCCTTCGACGGCCCGTCCGCCCATTTCCAGCAGCGCATCCACGGCAGCGCCGGAGGAGGCCGCCAGCGGCAGTTCGGGGCGGAGTTTGCGTAACTGGGTGGCCAGCATCGCCGCATCCAGGGCGCCGCAAATCAGCACCACGGCTTGCGGTTGATTGAGCAAGGCCTGCTTGGCCAGGCTGGCGTAGTTGGTTTGCGCGTTGCGGGTAAAACTTAAGTTTTGCTCGATGCTGGCGCCGGTGGCGCGGTAATGATTGGCAAAGTCGTTGAGCCAGGGCTGGGTAAATTGGCTGTTGCTCAGCTCGATAATGACGTTGACGTGTTGCACGCCAAGGCGCTGTTGCAGGTAGTCGGCAATCTGTTGAGCGTCGGGATTATGGTGGCTGACGGTGCGAAAAAACTGGTCATCGCGGCCGGCCAGTAAGGGGGTGAGCACGCTGCCGCCCATCAGCACGACGTTGGTCTGGTTAATCTGCGGCAACACCTGCACGGCGATCATGCTGGTCATCGGGCCGAGAATCGCCACCACCTGATCGTTGAGTAATTGCTGCACGGCGTGCTTGGCGGTGTCGGCATTGAAGGCATCATCCTGGAAGTGCAGCTCAACTTTCGCCGCGTTTGCCGCCGCGCTGGCGTTGGCTTGTTCCACTGCCAATTGCATGCCGTTACGTCCGGCAACTCCCTGGCTTGAGGTGGGCCCCGAGGCGTCCACCAGTACGCCGATATGCAGGACTTTTGCCGGCTCCGGCGCTTGCTCGCAACCTAGAGCCAGGATGGCCAGCAGACTCGCGATGAGGCTGCGGGTCGCGCGTTTAAGTTGCTCAAATGAGGAGTAGGCCATCGCCAATTACCTTGAGTAAGACGTGCGCGGCAGCAGCGCCAAAGCGCTCAATTAAAACGGCTGTGTCACCCTGGACGTACTGCGCGGGCAGCCAAGTCGCGACGATCGCGACTTGGCTCAGCCCTCGGTCGGCCCAGGATTGGGCACGCTGGGCAGTCCATTGCATGGTTGCGGCATCGCGCTTTATGGCGTTTGCATAAACGCCAGTAACGCCGGTAGCTCCAAGGGTTTTGAAAACAAATAGCCCTGGCCTTCATGGCAACCAAGCTGGGTCAGCAGCAGCGCTTGGCTGTCTTGCTCAATGCCCTCGGCGATCAGCTCCAGTTGCAGGCTCTTGCCGAGCTGGATAATGGTTTCGACAATCCGCCGGCTGCCGTCGCTGTGTTCCATTTGCCGAACAAAGCTGATGTCGATTTTTAGCCGGTCGATGTTTAGCTGCTCCAGGTAACTGAGCGATGAGAAGCCAGTACCAAAATCATCGATGGCGATGCACACACCGCGAGATTTGATCTGGTTTAACAACTCGATCATAAAGCCCGGCTCCAGTACCGCCACCGACTCGGTGATTTCCAGCTCCAGCAGCTTTGGGTCAATGCCGCTCTCGGCCAGGGCGCGGTCGAGGACTTCAATAAAGTTCGGCTGGCGGAACTGGGTGACTGAAACGTTAACCGCCATGCGCAGCGTCTGGCCGCTGCTTTTGATCAGTTTTTGCAGGTCATGACAGGCGTTGCGCAGCACCCATTCGCCGAGGCTGATGATCAGCCCTGAGCTTTCGGCCAGCGGAATAAACTCGCTCGGTGACACATAGCTGCCGTCGTCATTGCGCCAGCGTAGCAAGGCCTCGACCCCGATCAGTTGGCGGTTGGCCAGCGTTACCTGGGGTTGATAGACGACGAACAAGCGCTCACGGTCAAAGGCGCTGCGCAACTCTTGCAGCAGCCGTACACGGGCGCGGGTTTCGAACTCCATGTCGCGAGTGAAATGACAGATCTTGCCGCGCTGGTGCTGCTTGCCATGTTTGAGGGCGATATTGGCGGCTTTCAGGGCGTCGGTGCCGTTGCCGTCAATTTGATCCAGGCAGGTTAAACCAATGGTGGCGGTGAGGTTCTGGCTGAGTTGCTCCAGCTGCAGCGGTTGGCGAAACAGCTCGCTCAAACGTGCCGGGTTAACCACCGAGGTGGCCGCCAAAATGCCAAATACATCACCGGCCACCCGTGCCAGCAAGGTGCCTGTGGGCAGCTGGTGCTGCAGCCGCTCGGCCACGGCGCGCAGCAGGGCGTCGCCATGTTGATGGCCGAGGGCGTCGTTGAGTTCAGAAAAGCCATCGATGTCTATTAGCGCCAGGGTGGTGGCGCCAAGATTGCCCGCGCTCAGCGCCCGGTCAAGGGCATGCACAAAGGCCAGGCGATTGGGGATGTGCAGCAGTTGATCGTTATAGGCGTGATCTTTGAGTTGGGTGAGCAACTGCACGTTATCGAGGGTGATGGTGATGTTGCTGCAGAACACCTCAAGCAATTGCCGATCGAGGTCGTTCAGGGGTTTCTCGGTTTGTAGATAAGCGGCCATGTCGTTGTGCGCTTGCCCGGGGAAAAACAAAGTGGTGCTGTGGGGGCCGTAGTTATTGCTGCGCTCGCGCAGGCAGCGGCTGAGTGCCGTGGCAATCGCATGGTTGGGCAGGGCGTCGAGCTGCTTATTAATGCAGTTGGTCAGGCTGCCGGCGGCGGCAATGATCAGCGCCTGGTCGGGTGAGTGTTTTTGGTCATAGGCGCAGACCACACCTTCTGGTGGCAGGCCAAACAGCCCGCAGATTTGCGTGATGATGCCTGCAGCAAACTCACTCACGCCTTGCCGCGCCATCAGCTGGCTGCTGGCGCGAATCACCATGCTCAGGCCTCGGCGGCTGGCATTTAACGCGCTGATTTGATCGTAGGAGCGCACCGCCGAGGTGAGGGCGGTGTAGAGGCGATTGCGCGACAGTTCGGATTTGGTTTTGTAGTCGTTGATGTCGTAATCACGGATGGCCTCCATCTCGGGTGCGTAGCCGGGCTGGCCGGTGCGCAAGATAATCCGCGCTTCGCTGTTGCCCAGTTCTTTACGAATGATGCGTACCAGTTGCAGGCCAGAGTCGTCGGCCTCCATCACCACGTCGAGCAAAATCACCGCAATGTGCTTTTGCTCGCGCAACACTTCAATGGCTTGGGCAGCGGAGTAAGCATGCAAGAACTCCAGCTGGCGGCCGAACACCTCGGTGTTGGCCATGGCAAAGCCGGTGGACTGATGCACGTCGATATCGTCATCGACGATCAGCACCCGCCAGACGTTGGTCTCGCTGGCCTCATCGCGCGGGTGCGCTTCGTCGTCGAAGGAAAACAGCTCCTCCGTATGTTCCGTTTGTTCCGTTTGTTCAATTGGCTCGATTTGTTCGGTCTTCTCAGTGCTCATGGGTAACCCTTGTCGACAATCAGCGCTCGACTCAATGGCGCGCGGTGGCTGGGCCTCTATGGGCGTAATCACTACGGGGTAGCGTTACAACAGTTAGTAAGTCTGCCTATCAGTCTAGGCAGAAAAAGCTAAAGCGACAGGGCGGGATTTGAACTGCTTGGGACGGGGTGTCAGAAGGTTTTGTGTCGCGCTGCAGAGCCCAGCATGGCGGGCTCTGCAGCGCCAATAAAGAGCTTAAACAGGCCGTGTGAAAACGTAACGAGCGAAGGTTAGGCAAGGCGCAACGCAGCGAAGCGGAGTAACAACCGAAGGTTGACCCGCAGGGCAAGCGAAGCGAAGTCAAAACAGGCGAAAAAGCGCAGTTTACGAGCTGTAAATGAGCACTTGATTCGCTTCGCTCACCCCTTCGGGGCCGCGCTAAAGCGCGTTCAGCCTAGGCTGTGAGCCTGTTTTTAACGCCGCATAACCGAGCGCAGTAGTTTTCACGCGGCTTGTTAAGGTTGGCCTTGTTGGGCTTTCAATAGATCGCGGATTTCGCTGAGCAGTTCTTGCTCTTTGCTGGGCGGTAGGACGGCTGCGACTTCGGCGGTTTTGAGTTTGTTGATGGCCTTGACCCCCATGAAAATGGCGAAGGCGACGATCAGGAAATCCAGCACTGTCTGCAAGAACTTGCCGTAGCTGAGCATCACCGCCGGCGCCGTACCTTCAGCGGCCTTGAGGGTTACGGCCAGGTCGCTGAAATCGACGCCGCCGATCAGCAGGCCAATCGGCGGCATGATCACGTCGCCGACAAAGGACGAGACGATCTTGCCGAACGCCGCGCCAATAATAATGCCGACGGCCATGTCGACCACGTTGCCTTTGACGGCGAAGGCTTTGAATTCGCTGAGTACGCTCATGTGCAGTGTCCTTATGGGTGAGAGTGCTGGCAGTTTAAAACGCCCAGCGCCGCTCTCGCCAGCGGCCGGGCGGTTGCTGGGCAGTTTTTTGCAGAGCAGATTTGCCGCCAAAAGTGGTTGGAGTTGATCCTGATCAACGGCTGGCGGCGCGCCAAGGGCTAGCCTGAAACCAGTCATCCAAGGAGCTTCCCCATGCATGTAGAACACCATTCATTGCTCGCCGACTTTCCTGAACTGCGCGAACAACTGCACAGCTTGCGTCAACAAGACCAGCATTTTGCCCGCCTGGCCGATGAGTACGAAACCTTGGATAAGCGCGTTTGCCGCGTCGAAGATGGCGTGGATACGCTGGATGACGCCGCCCTGGCGACCCTCAAAGTTGAGCGGGTGGCGCTTAAAGATGAGCTGGCCCGCCAATTGAAAAAAGCCGCCGAGCCACAAGGCTGCTGCGGTAAGTGCAGCTGCTAGAGCGCGTTGCGGTGAGCTAAGGCGTGGCGTTGGCCGCGCCTTTTTTTGCTGTGTTCCTGTTGCAGCACGCAAGTCCCGTAGCTTCTGGTTCGTGACCCAGATAAATGGGGGCAAAGAACGCTTGCGGTCCTGCAGGTTAGTCTTGATACCTGTGCTGTCTGCACCGGCCAATCGCGGATAAATCCGCTCCTACAGGGTTGGCCAGTCGATGAAATTATTACAGGTGCCGGGCTTGTGTAGGAGCGGATTTATCCGCGAAGCGAGCGCAAGCACACTGGCTAACTCCCTCTTGCGAAAATTTAGGTCCCTCGCAGCGCGTAACTGGGGCAGAGCCTTTTTTGCCTGCTGAAATGGTAATGGTTGCGCCGCTTCTCCGGTTCAAAACACCCCGCCAAAACGAAAGCTGACCCCGACCCAGGCCAGGGCCAAGGCCGTCAAGGTGATCGCGTAGATATGCACGCCTAGACCGCCGAGGTTGGCGCCGGACAGGCGTGGAATCAGCCGCAGCCGTGCATGGGCGCCGAGCGCCAGGCTCAAGCCCAGTAAGGCCAATTTGAAGCGGATCAGGCTGGCCACTGGATTGTCGCTCAGCCAAGCGCTGGCGGGCAGCCATAAAGTTGCCAGCCAGACGCCGGTGATTACTTGCAGCAGCAAAGCGGGTAGGCCGAGGGCTTCGTAGCGTTCTTCGAAGGCGCGAATCGGCGCCGGATCGCGGGCCCGCCAGGCCGGCGGGAGGATTTTCAGCGCCAGAATCAGATGGCCGCCGAGCCAGATGCTGGCCCCGATCAGGTGTAAGAACAGTAAGATACGCATGGGATCTCCTCAATTTGCCCACAGCTTCAGGCCGGGTGAAAACGTAGCGAGCGAAGGTTAGGCAAGGCAAAAACAGGCGAGGACGCGGAGTTTACGTGTTGTAAATGAGCAGTCCGAGCCTGTTTTTAACGCCGCATAACCGAGCGCAGTAGTTTTCACTAGGCCTGAGCTTGGCGGGTTCGTCGAGTAAAAGAGCTGATCACGGTCAAGCCAGCGGCTATTATCGGCGCCTGTCTTTAGACCCGGAGTTCTCATGGCCAAGGCCAAGCGCATGTATGGCTGCACCGAGTGTGGCGCGACCTTCCCTAAGTGGGCCGGCCAGTGCGGTGAGTGCGGCACCTGGAACACCCTGACCGAAACCATGATCGAAGCCCATACGGCCGCGCCGAGCACCCGCGCCAGTTGGGCCGGCGAGCAGGCCAACATCAAAACCCTGGCCGAGGTGAGTATTTCCGAGGTGCCGCGCTTTTCCACCGGCTCGGCCGAGCTGGATCGGGTGCTCGGCGGCGGCTTGGTGGATGGTTCGGTGGTGTTGATCGGCGGCGATCCGGGCATCGGCAAGTCGACTATCTTGCTGCAAACCCTGTGCAATATCGCCGCGCGGATGCCGGCGCTGTATGTCACTGGCGAAGAGTCGCAACAGCAGGTGGCCATGCGTGCGCGGCGCTTGGATTTGCCGCAGGATCAGCTGAAGGTAATGACCGAAACCTGCATCGAATTGATCATCGAAACCGCCAAGCGCGAAAAGCCCAAGGTGATGGTGATCGACTCGATCCAGACCATCTTCACCGAGCAGCTGCAGTCGGCCCCCGGCGGCGTCTCCCAGGTGCGTGAGAGCGCGGCGTTGCTGGTGCGTTACGCCAAGCAAAGTGGCACGGCGATCTTCCTGGTCGGCCACGTCACCAAGGAAGGCGCGCTGGCCGGGCCGCGCGTGCTCGAACATATGGTCGATACCGTGTTGTATTTCGAGGGCGAGTCCGATGGTCGGCTGCGCTTGTTGCGCGCGGTGAAGAACCGCTTCGGCGCGATCAACGAACTGGGCGTGTTCGGCATGACCGACAAAGGTTTGAAGGAGGTCTCCAACCCTTCGGCAATCTTCCTCACCCGCGCCCAGGAGGAAGTGCCCGGCAGTGTGGTGATGGCCACCTGGGAGGGCACCCGGCCGATGCTGGTGGAGGTGCAGGCGCTGGTCGATACCAGCCATATGGCCAATCCACGCCGCGTGACTGTCGGCCTGGACCAGAACCGGTTGGCCATGCTGCTGGCGGTGCTGCATCGGCATGGCACCATTCCGACTTACGATCAGGATGTGTTTCTTAACGTGGTCGGTGGGGTCAAGGTGCTGGAAACGGCGTCGGACCTGGCCTTGCTGGCGGCGGTGATGTCGAGCCTGCGCAACAAGCCGTTGCCCCATGACTTGCTGGTGTTTGGCGAGGTGGGACTGTCCGGCGAAATTCGCCCGGTGCCCAGCGGTCAGGAGCGCCTGAAAGAGGCGGCCAAGCACGGCTTTAAGCGCGCCATAGTGCCCAAGGGCAATGCCCCGAAAGAGTCGCCGCCAGGGCTGACGGTGATTGCCGTGACGCGCCTGGAGCAGGCGCTGGATGCTTTGTTCGAGTAAGGCGATTGCACGGGGGCGGACTCTGCGCTGGAAAATGCTGCGCAGTTTTCCACCCTACATGCTGGCCATTACTCCTCTTCGCCGAGCGCCGCCAGTTCGCGTTCCAGCAGGCTGCCGTCGCCCAGATTGAGCTCGACCAGGCGCCGCAGGTGGCTGATGGAGTCCAGATCAATATGCTCGCAGACAAAGCCGAGCAGGCCGTTGTTGTTGCGCGCCTGTAGCACTTCCATTTGCACCAGAGTGTCCGGGGCTAGGGTGATACTGGCGAAGAACGGTCGCTCTGGGTCGCCTTTCCAGTCCGCCGGGGCTTTGATCAGCAAGCCTTTGAGCGACAGGTCGTGCAGTTCGACATCCCAGCGCTGTTCGCCCTGCACCAGCTCGGTGGCTGCGTCGAAGGCGATGCGCTGAAAGCGCCGGCGGTTGTTGGCGGTATCACTCATGAACGGACTCCTCTGTAGTACTAACCACTATAGCCGCAGCTGGGCGGCTAAGGGTTTTAGCTTTGGTCATGTCCTCGTTATGTGCAGCTATTTGTAGAAGCGGCCTTCCCCGCGATTGGGTCGTACGCGGCACAAAATCCAGACCTTGGTCGCAGTACACAGTGTTTCGCGGCCAAGGCCGCTCCTACAGGTGGCATTTCAGCCACTAACGCAAAGATAGCTTTTGCTTTAACTGCCGGCGTCGATACAGCACGCCTGCGACTGTCGCACTGAGCACTAACAGCGCGGTCAGTGGCCAGCGGTAGTCGCTGAGCGCCTCGCGTACGGCGTTGGCGCGGTACTGCCAGCGGTGTTCACGGGCGCTGGCAAAGTCGGGCTCTGGGCAATTGCGGGCAAAATGCGCCGCCCAAGGCACTAAGGCGCCTTTTTCGGTGTAGCGCTGGTAGTAACTGCGCGCGCTGGCGTAGTCGCTGTCGATCAACCAGCTGCTGGCGTTGCACAGGCTGGCCGCGAAGGCCTGGCTGCGCGCTGGCAGGTGATCGGCAGCTTGACCGGCCAAGTCAGCAGCCACGTAGCGGTAGTGAAAGCGCTGATTGGGTTGCGCCTGGCTGGCGGTTTGCCGGCGTGCCTCGGCGGCGTTCGGCCAGTTTTCGGCTGGCGGCGGACCGAAGGGTTCGTAGTAGTTGTTATCGAGGGAGTAGCCGCCATCGACGAAGGCAAAGTCCGGCGACATCTCATAACCAAGTAACTGCATGCCTTGCTGGCGGGCCAGCACGGCGGCGGCGTACAAGGCTGGCGCGCGGTCGCTGGCAAACCAGCTATCAGTACCTGCGGTGCGCGCGGCGCCGTAATCGCGGGCGGCTTGTTGCAGCTGCGGGCTGTCGAAGTAGGCTGGCGCCTCATCGTAGCGCTCGGCGCGCAGCAAGCGCCGGCCGAGCAGTTCGCGCAGACGCGCGGCCACCGGACGCGGTTGGTAGTTGTCGAGTTCTTCCTGGGTGACCGCTGGCGGTGCGGCCACTTCGGCGTCTACATAGGCTTTTAGCTCAGCCAGACTCAGCACCCGTTCGGCCACGACCGCGCTGTCGAGCCAGTAGATCTCGCCGCTGCGATACAGCTGGGTAAAGGCCTCAAGATAGTCGCCGCTGTTCAGCGCCAACAGTGCACTTTCGCCCTCGACCCGGCACTGCGGCTTAAGTTGCTCATAGTCGCCGTCGGCATTGCGCCGCGAGCCCCAGTCTTCCTCTTGCGGGAAGGCTTGGGCGGCCTTGGCGTAGGCGGCGCTGGCCGCGACTTGATCGCCGGCCCGCAACGCCAACTTGGCCCGCAACCACCAGGCCAGGCCACTGTCACCGGCATGCTGAAGAAAATTAGCGGCGCTGTCGTAATGGCCGGTTTGGTAACTCAGCGCCGCGAGACGGTCGGCATTGGCCAGGTTGGCGATGTCGCTGCGCTGCAGCAGTAGCGCCAGGCGCTGCTCGTCCACCGGTTGATCGCCATAGGACCAGCCGGCATGGCTGATTAAATAGGCGGTGAGCAATTGCTGCACGGGCAGCTCGCGCAGCAGGTCCAGTAGTTGCGGCTCGGGCATCCGCGCCAGCTCGCCGGCGAGCATTTTCAGCGAGCTGTAGCCGCTCATCGAACCCTGCTGCAACTGGCTGGCATACAGCTCGATGGCGCTGGCCCAGTGGCCCTCGCTCTTGTCCAGTCGTGCCTGTTCGCCGAGGCTGGCCAGGCTCAAACCAAGCGGGTCGTCGAAGCCTGCGGCAGCCAGTGTGCGTACCAGTTGCAAGTTGCTGCGTGCGGCGGTTGCGGCCTCGGGCGCTAATGGCGTGGCCAGGGCGGCGGGCTCGGCATAGTCGGTCTGCGCCGGGAAGCTGGCGTAAGTGTGCAGGCGCGCCAGCGAGTAGGCCGCCCAGGTGCTGCGTAGCGGCCGCTCAGCGGCGGGCAGGGCCAGCAGGCGCTGAAAATACTTGGCGGCGAGGGCGTCCTCACCCTGGGCAAAAGCCACGGCGCCTGCGCTGTACAGGCGCAGCTCGGCCGGCAGCGTGGCGCCTTGTTGATAGGCTTGGCGGGCATCGGTTAATTGCCGCAACTGGGCGATTAATTGCGCTTGGGCCGCCGGCAGCTGGTTTTGTTCGATGTGCTCGCGCACTTCAAGGTTGTCGTGAAAGCGATCGGCCCAATACTCGACGTCGACTTTCAGCACCGCCGGCGTGGCCGAGTTGGCGGGCGCGATGCGGCTCAGTTCGAAGGCAAAATTGCTCTCGGGCAATTCGCTTAAGGTCTGCGCGCGGTCGCCCAATAAGCGCAGGGGAAACTCCGGCCCGCAGGCCTGGGCGGGCAGCAGCGCTAAACACAGGCTCAGGCCGAGCAGCGAACGCTGCCAATCAGGGTTTAACACCAACTTCTCCTTGTTCGATGATTTGGCAGCGCGCCCAGCCGAGCGCCAACTGCTGACCGGCGGCCAATTGGCCGGGGCTTTGGCGCAGCCAGACTAAGCGGTTGGCGCTGCGTTGCAAGCGATAGCCACCAACGGCGTCAGCGCCGTCACAGTGCTCTGCGTTTAGTTCAATCCGCGCCGGCAGTGCGCCGCTGAGGTTGCCGTGGTTGTGCAGCACCAGCTCGCTCAGTGCGCCGCTGCGGCTGATGGCAACCCGCAAGTCGACGTTCAGCGGCCGGCCAGCGGCGACCGCTTGCAAGGTGCGCAGCGGCCAGGCGCGGCGGTCACCGGCCAGCGGCAGGCGAAACCAGATCAGCCCGGCCAGATTTTTGGGCGGGTCTGTTTGTAAGGCCTGAATCAGGTTGGCGACCTGCTGGGGATCGGCCTGCAACTCGCGCCGTGGCGCGCGGGTATTCAACGGCGCCTCGCTCTCCACCAGCGGCGCGCCAGCTGTGCTTTCGATCAATCCCACGCCATAGGCCGGCAGAGCCAGGTAGAAGGGTTTCGGGCTGCGCGCTGCATAGGCGTGGGCCCAGCGCTGGGCGCTTTGCGGCGCGAACAGTCCCTGGGCCGGGTTGCTCACGGCGTGTACCTGCAGCACCGAGCTGTCGACGCTGGCCAGCAGCTTTTCTAGCGCTGGGCTGGCGAGCCAGGCGGGTAGGGCGGTGATGCTGAGCTTGAGTTGCGCCGGTAATGCTTGGCGCAGATTCTTCAGTAACTCGGCATAGGCCGGTAGCCGCGCGCTGGCGCAGTCGTGATCGATCTCCAGGCCCGTCACTCTTAAGCCGGCCGCTTGCCAATCACTCAGCAGTCGCTGGATCTGCGCCTGGATGGCAGCGCTGTCGAGTTGCGGCAGCTGCCCATCGAGGCGCACCACGGCGATGATCGGTCGGCCATCGGCCTTGAGCATGGCCGGGTCAATCCGCGCACGGGTCCAGCCCTCGTGCGGCTGCGCTTGCAGCGCCAAGACCCGCAAGGTGGAGAACTGCGCCCGACTTTGCGCCAGCGCCTCGGCATGGGCCGGCCGCCATTGGCGTTGCCAGATATACAGTTGCTGGTCGAATACCTTGGGCGGCGCCGGCTCGCAGCCGATCAGGCTCAAGAACGCCAACAGGCCGAGGGTGTAACGACAGCGCAGGGCAAACGCGCAAACCAACATGACGGCTCCGGGTAAAAAAACTGCGCGCAGTGTAGCGCTTGTGACTGGCGGTTTTGCCGCAGCGTAAGGTCTAAGACTGGCAAGCTGAGCTGATAGACTCAGTCAGAAGCCTGTTCGCACCGGGGCTAAATCCGTTAGGGGAAATTTATGACGAATAATAATAATCTGCTGCGTCACCTGCCCTGGGCAGTGTTGGCTGTGGTTGGCGCCTGCGCCCTTGGGGTGGTGGCGTTACGCCGTGGCGAGGCGATTAATGCCTTGTGGATAGTGGTGGCCGCAGTGGCCCTGTATCTGGTGGCTTACCGTTACTACAGCCTGTTTCTGGCCACGCGGGTGATGCAACTCGACCCGCTGCGGGCGACGCCGGCGGTGCGTAACAACGACGGTCTGGACTATGTGCCGACCAACAAACACATTCTCTTCGGTCATCACTTTGCCGCCATCGCCGGCGCCGGGCCCCTGGTCGGACCGGTGCTGGCGGCGCAGATGGGCTATCTGCCGGGCACCCTGTGGCTGATCGCCGGGGTGGTGCTGGCCGGTGCCGTGCAGGACTTTATGGTGCTGTTTATTTCCACCCGCCGTAACGGTCGTTCCCTGGGCGATATGGTGCGCGAGGAAATGGGCCCAGTGCCGGGCGCCATCGCCCTGTTTGGGTGTTTTTTGATCATGATCATCATCCTCGCCGTGCTCGCCCTGATCGTGGTTAAGGCGCTGGCGAACAGCCCCTGGGGCATGTTCACGGTGATGGCGACCATTCCGCTGGCGATGTTTATGGGCATTTATATGCGCTATATCCGTCCCGGTCGGATTGGCGAAATTTCCGTGATTGGGATTGCCTTGCTGCTGACCTCCATCTGGTTTGGCGGTCAGGTGGCCGCCGATCCTAGCTGGTCTCAGGCGTTCACCTTCACCGGGGTGGAGATCACCTGGATGCTGGTGGGCTATGGTTTTGTCGCCGCAGTTTTGCCGGTTTGGCTGCTGTTGGCGCCGCGCGATTACCTGTCGACCTTCCTGAAAATCGGCACCATTGTCGCCCTGGCCATCGGTATTTTGTTTACCGCGCCAGACCTGAAAATGCCGCCCTTGACCCAGTTTATTGATGGCAGCGGCCCGGTCTGGAAGGGCGCGCTGTTTCCCTTCTTGTTTATCACCATCGCCTGCGGCGCGGTCTCGGGTTTCCATGCGTTGATCGCCTCCGGCACCACACCGAAACTGCTGGATAACGAAGTGAATGCCCGCTACATCGGCTACGGCGGCATGTTGATGGAGTCGTTTGTGGCGATCATGGCCTTGGTGGCCGCCTCGGTGATTGAACCCGGGGTGTATTTTGCCATGAACAGCCCGGCCGCTCTGGTCGGTGGCGATGTGGTGAGCGTGGCCGCGACGGTCAGCAGCTGGGGTTTTGCCATAACGCCTGATGCGCTGGAAGCGGTCGCCCGGGATATCGGCGAAACCACCATCCTGGCCCGTGCCGGTGGCGCGCCCACCTTGGCGGTGGGCATCGCGCAGATTCTCCATACGGTGTTGCCGGGGGCCAATAGCATGGCGTTCTGGTACCACTTCGCGATTTTGTTTGAGGCGCTGTTTATCCTCACCGCCGTCGACGCCGGCACCCGTGCTGGGCGCTTTATGCTGCAGGATCTGCTCGGCAGTTTTATCCCGGCGCTCAAGCGCACCGAGTCGTGGACCGCCAACCTGATTGCCACCGGCGGCTGCGTGGCGATGTGGGGCTATCTGCTCTATCAAGGGGTGATAGATCCGCTCGGTGGGATCAACACCCTGTGGCCGCTGTTTGGCATCTCCAACCAGATGCTTGCCGGGATCGCCTTGATGCTGGTGACCGTGGTGCTGATCAAGATGAAGCGCCAACGCTATATTTTGGTCAGCATACTGCCGGCTGTGTGGCTGCTGATTTGCACCACCTACGCGAGTTTGATCAAGTTGTTTGCCGCCGATCCGGCGCTGGGCTTCTTGGCCCTGGCGGACAAATACCGCACCGCGCTGGATGCCGGGCTGGTGCTGGCTCCGGCCAAGGACATCGGCCAGATGCACAGCGTGATTTTCAATGCCTACACCAACGCCACCTTGAGTGTGCTGTTTCTGCTGGTGGTCTACAGCATCCTGTTTTATTCGCTGAAGGTCGGCATTGCTGCCTGGGCCAAGCCCGAGCGTAGCGACCAGGAAACCCCCTTCGTGTCGGTTGCCGAGGCCGGGCAATGAGCCTGCCTGGGGCGCCGCTGTTTATCCGCCTGCGCGGCGTCGGCAAAAGCCTCGGCCAGGCGGCGCGCTTAATGGTCGGCATGCCGGACTACGACACCTACGTCGCGCATATGCAGAACAAACACCCGGAGCAGCCGCTGATGAGCTACCCGGAGTTCTTTCGCGAGCGTCAGGAGGCGCGCTACGGCGGTCGTAAGGGACAATCGCCACGCTGCTGTTAAGAAACGCTGAGCGCAAAACGTAGGGTGGGCTTCAGCCCACCCTACAAAACAGGGCCATATAGACAACAAAAAACCCGGCCAAGGCCGGGTTTTTTGTGTGCAGGGTTTGAGCTTAGTTGCCGTAAACCGGGAACTTGGCGCAGACCGCTTTGACTTGCTCGCGAACGCGATCGATCACGCTTTCGTCGCCCATGTTGGCCAAAATCTCGCAGATCCAGCCAGCCAGTGCGCGGCACTCGGCTTCTTGGAAACCACGGGTGGTCACCGCTGGTGTGCCGATGCGCAGACCAGAGGTGACGAACGGCGAACGTGGATCGTTCGGTACGCTGTTTTTGTTGACGGTGATAAAGGCGCGACCCAGGGCGGCGTCGGCGTCTTTGCCGGTGATGTCTTGCTTGATCAGGCTGAGTAGGAACAGGTGGTTCTCAGTACCGCCAGACACTACGTCATAGCCGTTCTCGATAAACACGCTGGCCATGGCCTGGGCGTTCTTGATCACTTGCTGCTGGTAGGTCTTGAACTCAGGCTGCAGGGCTTCTTTGAAGCACACGGCCTTAGCGGCGATCACGTGCTCCAGCGGGCCACCTTGGCCGCCGGGGAAGACTGCCGAGTTGAACTTCTTCTCCAGGGCTTCGTTGGCGCGAGCCAGAATCAGGCCGCCGCGCGGGCCGCGCAGGGTCTTGTGGGTGGTGGTGGTGACCACGTCGGCAAACGGCACCGGGTTCGGGTACACGCCTGCCGCAACCAGACCGGCCACGTGGGCCATGTCGACGAACAGGAAAGCGCCAACCTTGTCAGCAATGGCGCGAAAGCGCGGGAAGTCCAGCACTTGGGAGTAA
>JAIERD010000073.1 GCA_019747155.1 Pseudomonadaceae bacterium | reverse complement strand
AGTTGCAGGCGCGCCAGCAGCTCCAGCAGCACCTCGCGCCGGCCGGCCGATTCGGCGGTAAACAGCACGCGGCCGGCAAACTCGTTGAGAAAACGCTCCAGGTTGCCCAGCGGCTGATTGGCCTTGGATTCAATCGCCAACTCTGGCAACGCACGGGCTGGCAAACGGTGCCGGCCGACGCCGCTGTCGATGTCCTGCTGGCTGACCACCACCCGTGGCCACTGTTTCAGCCGGGCGAAGCAGTCTTCCACTGGCAGGAACAGCTCGGCTGGCGGCAGCAGTGGCCGTTCGGGGTCGACGCGGCGCTCCTCGTAACGGTTGCGCACATCGCTCCAGAACTGTTCGGCGGCTTTTTCCACCCCCGGCAGCGAGAACACCTGGGTGTCGCCGGGCAGGTAGTCAAATAAGGTGGCGCTTTGCTCGAAAAACAGCGGCAGGTAGTACTCGATACCGGCCGGAGTGATGCCGCTGTTGAGGTCTTGATAGATGGTGCAGCGGCGGAAATCCACATCGAAGCGGTCGCGAAAGCGCGCGCGAAAGCCGGTGATGGCTTCTTTGGTCAGCGGAAACTCACGGGCCGGCAGCAGACGGATCGACTCGACCTTGGCGATTGAACGCTGGGTTTCGGGGTCGAAGGTGCGCAGGGTTTCGATCTCGTCATCGAACAGGTCGATGCGATAGGGCAGTGGGTTGCCCATCGGAAACAGATCGATTATTGCGCCGCGTACGGCAAATTCGCCGTGCTCATAAACAGTGTCGACGCAGCGGTAACCGCTGGCCTGCAGGCGCGTGCGCATTTGCTCCACATCGAGTTTCTGGCCGACATCCAATACCAAGCTGGAGCCGAGCAAAAACTGGGTGGGCGCCAGGCGGTGCAGGGCGGTGGTGATGGGCACCACCAGGATGCCGTGGGCTAATTCTGGCAGCCGATAGAGGGCGGCGATGCGCTGGGAAAGGATGTCTTGGTGCGGCGAGAACAGGTCGTAGGGCAGGGTTTCCCAGTCGGGGAAATGCAGTACTGGCAGTTCTGGGGCGAAAAAGCCCAGCTCTTGCTCCAGGCGTTCGGCGCTCTGGCTGTCGGCGGTCAGCAGCAGGGTGAAGCGTTTGGCGGCGCTGGCTGCCTCGGCAATCGCCAGGCTTAGCGCGGCGCCGGGCAGGTTGCCCCAGGCCTGCTTGGCATTGGTCAGATTGCCGCTGGCGGCGGGCAGAGTCGGTAAGCTCAGTACAGGCACGGTCGGCTCGCGGGCGTGACGAGAAAGGCTGCGATTGTAGCGGCCAGCACTGCCGAATGTCAGTCATGGTCATGCATGTCAGTCGTGCATTTGAGTTGCGCATATCCGTCATGACCGGCGCGCATTGCTCCTATCGGCTTGCGCCGTCATAATGTAGTCCCTTTTTTTAGCCCCTACATATCGTGGAAGGTACTGCCTGTGACTCAGAAGTCTGACCAGTGTCTCAGTGAGTGGATTGACCGTGAGGCCCTCGCCGAGGCGATGATTCCGTTGATTGGCCAGCTTTACCGCAATAACAATGTGGTGAGCTCGATCTTCGGCCGCAGCCTGATCAACCGCTCGGTTATCTCCATTCTCAAAGCCCACCGCTTTGCTCGCCACCGTTTGGCCAATGATGTCGAACTGGCGGTGCAAGACACTTTCCCGCTGCTCAAAGCCATGAGCGAGCTGAAACTCGGCGCCGCCTCGGTTGACCTGGGGCGGATGGCCAGCAAGTTCAAAGCTGAAGGCAATGGCCGCAGCGTCGAGCAGTTCGTGCGCGAAGAAATGTCCGCAGTGGTAGGCCAGCAAGGCGTTAAAGCCAGTAAAGGTACCGACGTGGTGCTGTACGGTTTTGGCCGTATCGGCCGCCTGTTGGCGCGCATCCTGATCGAGAAAACCGGTGGCGGCGACGGCTTGCGTCTGCGCGCCATAGTCGTGCGCAAAGGCGCGACCAATGACCTGGTCAAGCGTGCCAGCCTGCTGCGTCGCGACTCGGTGCACGGCCCGTTCGACGGCACCATCACCATCGATGAAGCCAACAACACCATCACCGCCAACGGCAACCTGATTCAGGTTATCTACGCCAAAGACCCGAAAGAAGTCGACTACACCCAGTACGGCATTCAGAACGCTCTGCTGGTCGACAACACTGGCGTTTGGCGCGATGCCGAAGGCCTGGGCCAACATTTGGCCTGCCCAGGTATCGACCGCGTGGTGCTGACTGCACCGGGTAAGGGCGAACTGAAGAACATCGTGCATGGCATCAACCATGGCGAAATCACTGCCGATGACAAAATCATCTCGGCCGCCTCCTGCACCACCAACGCCATTGTGCCGGTGCTCAAAGCGGTGAATGACAAGTTCGGCATCCTCAACGGCCACGTTGAAACCGTGCATTCGTACACCAACGACCAGAACCTGATCGACAACTTCCACAAGGGCGATCGCCGTGGTCGTTCGGCGCCGCTGAACATGGTAATCACCGAAACCGGTGCCGCCACTGCTGCCGCCAAAGCGCTGCCAGTGCTGAAAGGCAAGTTGACCGGCAACGCCATTCGCGTACCGACGCCGAACGTGTCGATGGCGATTCTCAACCTCAACCTTGAGAAAGCCAGCACCCGCGAAGAGATGAACGAGTACCTGCGCCACATGGCCCTGCACTCGGACCTGCACAAGCAGATCGATTTCGTCCAGTCGCTGGAAGTGGTTTCGACCGACTTCGTCGGCTCGCGTCACGCCGGTGTGGTCGATGCCGAAGCCACCATCTGCAACGACAACCGCGTCGTGCTCTACGTTTGGTACGACAACGAGTTCGGCTACAGCTGCCAGGTAGTGCGGGTGATGGAAGACATGGCCGGGGTTAACCCGCCAGCCTTCCCGCGCTAATACAGGCGACGGGTAATAACAAAACGGGAGCTTCGGCTCCCGTTTTGCGTTTTAGGCTTGTCGCGTGTCTGGGTTGTTGTCTTCAGGCGCGGTTTCCCGCAGCCTGTTCGCCAGCTTTTTGCCGTCAACACCAGGAGTTCAGTCCATGGATGCGCACGCCAGCCCCTCCCGCAAAGGCCTCGGCCTGATCGCCTGTACCGCCTTGGTGGTGGGCAATATGGTCGGTTCGGGGATTTTTCTGTTGCCGGCATCCCTGGCGTTTTTTGGGCCGATTGCCTTGGGTGGTTGGCTGCTGACCTCGCTGGGCGCTTTGGTGTTGGCGATTATCTTCGGTCGGCTGGCGCAGTTGGTGCGCAAAACCGGTGGGCCCTATGCCTACACCGAGGCCGGTTATGGCGAGTTCGCCGGCTTTCTGATCGCCTGGGGCTACTGGATTACCCTGTGGACGGGTAACGCGGCAGTGGCGGTGGCGCTGGCCGGCTATGTTGGTTTTCTGTTTCCGCAGATTGGCGCGTCCTCCAGTTACAGCCTGCTGGTGGCGCTGGTGGCGATCTGGCTGCTGACCCTAGTCAATGTGCGCGGCGTCAAGGAAGCCGGTGCGGTGCAGGTGTTGACCACGGTGCTGAAGCTGGTGCCGCTGCTGTTGATCGGGGTGTGCGGCTGGTGGTGGGTGGATGGCGCGAACTACGCAACGCTCAACCGCAGTGGTCAGTCGGATTTGGCGGCCATTTCGGCGGCCGCGGCGGTGACCCTGTGGGCCTATCTTGGGCTGGAGTCGGCCACTGTGCCGGCGGGCGAGGTGATCGAGCCGGAGAAAACCATTCCGCGTGCCACCATTTTTGGCGTGCTGCTGGCCGCGCTGGTGTACATGGCCGTGTCGGCGGTGGCCATTGGGGTGTTGCCGGCCGAGCAATTGGCCGCTTCCTCGGCGCCGCTGGCCGATGTGGCGCGGCATATGTGGGGCGATATGGGCGGCATGTTGGTGGCGGTCGGGGCGGTGATTGCCACCTTCGGCACGCTCAACGGCTTTACCCTGCTGACCGGGCAGGTGCCCTATGGGGCGGCGCAGGATCGGGTGTTTCCGCCGAGCATGGGGCGCTTGTCGCGTTTCGGCACGCCGGCCAATGCCTTGGTGTTCTCCAACCTGCTGGCGACCATTCTGGTGCTGATGAACTTCTCCCATGGCCTGGTCGGCGCGTTCAATACCATCGTCCTGCTGGCGGTGATGGCCAGCCTAGTGCCTTATGCCTTCTGCGCCCTGGCCGAGCTGATGATCCGCCTCAAGGGCGATACCCAGTTGCGCGGCGCGGAGCTGTTCAAGGTCAGCCTGCTCGGTGGTCTGGGCTTTATTTACAGTGTTTGGGCCATTTACGGCGCCGGTGCCGAGACGGTGTATCTGGGCATGTTGCTGCTGTTGGCGGGCATCCCGGTGCATGTGTGGATCAAGTGGCGCAACGTCTGCGCCGACCGGGCCCAACAGTAGGGCTGAGCTGGGCGTTGTTGCCGGCGCGCGTTAAACTGCGCGATTAGTCAGATATACGCGCTTGAGGCGGCGATCCCGCGTTGAGTTAGACCACGACCAGGCGTACAGCGCCGCAGTGATGAGGCAGTGAGAATGGATCAGCCGCAACCAACCGGTGAGCTAAAGCGTGGCCTGTTAAATCGGCATATTCAGTTGATCGCCCTGGGTGGCGCCATCGGTACCGGGTTGTTTCTTGGCTCGGCCGGGGTGCTCAAGTCCGCCGGGCCGTCGATGATTCTGGGCTATGCGATCGCCGGCTTCATTGCCTTTTTGATCATGCGCCAGCTCGGCGAAATGATCGTCGAGGAGCCGGTGGCCGGCTCTTTCAGCCATTTCGCCCACAAGTATTTTGGCGGCTATGCGGGTTTCTTGTCCGGCTGGAACTACTGGGTGCTGTACGTGCTGGTGGGCATGGCCGAGCTGACGGCGGTCGGCAAGTATGTGCAGTATTGGTGGCCGGAAATCCCGACCTGGGTGTCGGCGGCGGGGTTCTTTGTGGCGATTAATTTAATTAACTTGAGCAGCGTTAAGGTCTTCGGTGAGACCGAGTTCTGGTTTGCGCTGATCAAGGTGGTGGCGATCATCGGCATGATAGTGCTCGGCCTGTATTTGCTGATTAGCGGTGAGCAACCTGTGGAGCCATGGTGGTTTCTTCCCCAATGGCATCGAAGGTTTGGTGATGGTGTTGGCCATCATCATGTTTTCTTTCGGTGGCCTGGAACTGGTCGGCATTACTGCCGCCGAGGCTGCCGAGCCGAAGAAGGTGATCCCCAAGGCGATCAATCAGGTGATCTGGCGGATTCTGATTTTCTACATCGGCGCCTTGAGCGTGCTGTTGATGCTCTATCCCTGGGACAAGTTGCTGGAAACCTTGAATGCCGCTGGCGACCCTTACAGCAGCAGCCCCTTTGTGCAGATTTTCGCGTTGATCGGCAGTGACACGGCGGCGCACCTGCTCAACTTTGTGGTGCTGACGGCGGCGTTGTCGGTCTACAACAGCGGTGTCTATTGCAACAGCCGCATGCTGTTTGGCCTGGCCGAGCAGGGCGATGCGCCCAAGGCGTTTATGCGGGTGAATAAACGTGGGGTGCCGGTGTTGGCCATAGGCGTGTCGGCGCTGATTACGCTGTTGTGCGTGGTGGTGAACTACCTGGCTCCGCAAAAGGCATTGGAAATGCTGATGGCGCTGGTGGTCTCGGCCCTGGTGATCAACTGGGCGATGATCAGCCTGTCGCACTTGAAATTTCGCCAGAGCCTGAACCTGCGCGGTATCGAGCCGAGCTTCAAGTCGCTCTGGTACCCGTTCAGCAACTACCTGTGTCTGGCCTTCGTGGCCTTGATTCTTGGGGTCATGCTGCTGATTCCGGGAATCAACGTGTCGGTCTACGCCATCCCGTTCTGGCTGGCGTTTATCGCCGGCTGCTACTGGCTCAAATTGCGCGCGCAGCGCGTGGGTTTGCAGGGTGATCTTGTTTAGAGGCAGGTTGCGCGGCTGTGGCGTTGGCACAGTTGTGCTGGCGTGTCTCGGCTTGCTCGGCTGTGGCGAACAACTATTGGAGTTCGGCGGCCCAACCATGGGCAGCAGTTATTCGGTCAAATATCTGCCGGCTGCCGACGGGCCGACTGTGGCGCAGGCCCAGGCGGCCACCGAGGCAATTCTGGCCGAGGTCGATCAGCAGCTGTCGACCTATCGCGATGACTCCTTGATCACCCGCTTCAATGCTTTGCCGGCCAATAGCTGCCAGCCGCTGCCGGCTGAGGTGTTGGCCTTGGTGCGTTTTGGTGAGCAACTGTCGCAACAGAGCGCGGGCGCCTTCGACATGACCGTTGAACCGTTGCTGAACCTCTGGGGCTTTGGCCCGCAAGCGCGGGGTGAACGGGTGCCGACGGCTGAGCAAATTGCTCAAGTGCGTGGGCGTATCGGCCATCAGCATCTGCATGTCGATGGCCTGCAATTGTGCAAGGACGCGGCGGTTGCCCTCGACTTCAACAGCATCGCCGCCGGTTATGCGGTGGATCGCATTGCCGCCAAACTGGGCGAACTGGGTGTGGGCAGCTACCTGGTGGAGGTCACTGGCGAGCTTAAAGCTCAGGGCCAAAAAGTCGATGGCAGCCCCTGGCGGATCGCCATCGAAGCGCCGCTGGATAACCAGCAAGTGGCGCAGCGGATTCTGCCCCTGGACGGTTACGGGATTTCCACCTCTGGCGACTATCACAATTATTTTGAGCAAGACGGCCAGCGCTATTCCCATACCCTCGACCCGCTCACAGGCGCGCCGATCACCCATAATCTGGCGCAGGTCAGCGTGGTCGACCGCTCTGTGCAGCGCGCCGATGGTTTGTCGACCTTGCTGATGGCGCTGGGGCCTGAGCGTGGCTTGGCCTTTGCCGAGCGTGAGGGGATTGCCGCACTGTTTGTCAGTCGCGTCGGGGCGGGTTTTGTCAGTCACAGCAGCAGCGCTTTTACTCAACTGTTTGGGGCAGAACAGCCCTGAGCGGTGCGACGAATTGCAGCAGGGCAAAATGTAGTGCAGGCAATGCTCGCCTACCGCGCGACCAAGGGCTAATGTGCAGCCCCATAAACGGCAGCTAAGCTGCTGTAACTATTGAATACTTCGGCAGTACTTGCCGCAGTCTTGCCGAGTTTGCCAGCGCGGCGGCCCGGCCAGTTACCAAGGAGTAAGCATGGCGGTCTATAACTACGACGTGGTGGTGCTGGGCTCAGGCCCCGCCGGTGAAGGCGCGGCCATGAATGCGGCCAAGGCTGGGCGCAAGGTGGCGGTGATCGATGATCGCCGACTGGTCGGCGGCAACTGCACCCATCTGGGCACCATCCCCTCCAAAGCCCTGCGCCACTCGGTGCGGCAGATCATGCAGTACAACACCAATCCGCTGTTCCGGCAGATTGGCGAGCCGCGCTGGTTCTCGTTCCCGGATGTGTTGCAGAGCGCCGAGCGGGTGATCTCCAAGCAGGTCACCTCGCGCACTGGCTATTACGCGCGCAACCGCATCGATGTGTTCTTCGGTTCGGCCAGTTTCGCCGATGAGCAGACCATTCAGGTGGTCTGCCCGAATGGTGTGGTGGAAACCATAGTGACCAAGCAGGTGGTGATCGCCACTGGCTCGCGCCCCTACCGTCCGCTGGATGTCGATTTCTACCACCCACGGGTGTATGACAGCGACACCATTCTTAACCTCAGCCACACGCCGCGCCGCTTAATCATCTACGGCGCCGGGGTGATCGGCTGCGAGTACGCCTCGATCTTCAGTGGCCTGGGCGTGCTGGTCGACCTGATCGACAACCGCGATCAGTTGCTCAGCTTCCTGGACGATGAAATTTCCCAGGCCCTGAGTTATCACCTGAGCAACAACAACGTGATGATTCGGCACAACGAGGAATACGAGCGCATTGAAGGGCAGGAGCACGGCGTCATCCTGCACCTCAAATCCGGCAAGAAGATCAAGGCCGACGCCTTGCTCTGGTGCAACGGGCGTACCGGCAACACCGACAAACTGGGCCTGGAGAATATCGGCCTGAAGGCCAATGGCCGTGGCCAGATTGAGGTCGATCATCAGTACCGCACCTCGGTGCAGAACGTCTATGCCGCCGGCGACGTGATTGGCTGGCCGAGTCTGGCCAGTGCCGCTTATGACCAGGGTCGTTCGGCCGCAGGCAATGCGGTGGGTAACGATAGCTGCCGGTTCGTCAACGATGTGCCGACTGGTATCTACACCATTCCGGAGATCAGTTCGATCGGCAAGACCGAGCAGGAACTGACGGCCGAGAAGATCCCTTACGAAGTTGGTAAGGCGTTCTTCAAGGGCATGGCTCGCGCGCAGATTTCTGCCGAACCGGTGGGTATGCTGAAAATCCTCTTTCACCGCGAAACCCTGGAAATCCTCGGGGTGCACTGCTTTGGCTATCAGGCTTCGGAGATTGTGCACATCGGCCAGGCGATCATGAACCAGCCGGGCGAGGGCAATACCCTCAAGTACTTCGTCAACACCACCTTCAACTACCCGACCATGGCCGAGGCTTATCGGGTGGCGGCGTTCGATGGTCTTAACCGGCTTTTTTGAGCGGCTCCGGCCGGTGGTCTGAGCCGGGCGGGGTAGATCCGTTCAAGGATTCTCATCTGTGGCGCTGGCCCAACCGTGAGAGTTTTTGAGTCAGGCAATAAAAAACCGACCCTCAAGGTCGGTTTTTTATGCGCGAAGAACGCCGCTTAAGGCTTCAGGGTCATCACCGCTAAACCGGGGAAATCGGTAATCAGGCTGTCGACGCCAAAGTCCGCCAGCCTGCGCATCAGCGCCGGTTCGTTAACCGTCCACACCGACACATGCAGCCCTTGTTGCTGGGCTTTTTGCAGGCGCTCGGGGGTGCACAGTGTCCAGTTCAGCGCCAACAGATTGCAGCCATAACGCTTGGCGATTTTTAACGGGTCGAGCCAGTCGTATTCGGCCACCAGGCCGCGCGCGATGTCTGGAGCCAGGCGTTGCCCGGCGCGCAGCACTTCGCGCGAGCTGGAAGTGATGGTGATTTTGTCGAGCAAGCCGTAGCGTTCGGCCAGTTCACGGATGGCCAGCACAGTGTTGGCGGCTTTGACTCTGGAGGCGCTTTTTACTTCCAGCTGCCAGTGCTCGAAGGCGCAGTGTTGAAATAGCTCTTCCAGCCGTGGAATCGGGCAGGGCTGCAGCCAGCCGGGGCCGCCAAGGCGGGCGTCATAGGTGATCAGGTCGGCAGCCAGGTGCTGACTGACCTTGCCGCGCCGGCCGGTGGTGCGCTTGAGCGTTGGGTCGTGGATCACCATCAGTTCGCCATCGCGCGACAGGTACAGATCCAGTTCGCAGCGTTTGACGCCGTGGGCCAGGCACTGCTGAAAGCTGGCCAGGGTGTTTTCCGGTGCTTCGCCTTTGGCGCCGCGGTGGCCGTAGATCAATGTCACGTTTGCTCCTTGAAAGTGGCTGGTGCAGACCGTGTGAAAACTACTGCGCTCGGTTATGCCGCGTTAAAAACAGGCTCGGACTGCTCATTTACAACTCGTAAACTCCGCGTCCTCGCCTGTTTTAGCCTTGCCTAACCTTCGCTCGCTACGTTTTCACACGGTCTGCGTGGCGGCTTAGACTTGTTCGCGCAACTGCCGGCGCTCCAGCGCCTGGCGCTGCAAAATATGCCGGGCCATCAGTTGGCGTTGGGCGTCGGTAAGGGCTTCGAACTCGATACCGATCTCATACTGGCCATCGTCGCGCAGCCGGCAATTGACCACCTGACCGCGCAATAACAGGCCCAGTGCTTGCGGCATCAGCACCATTTTGATCGCCAGATGACTGCCGATGGCAAGCTCTTGCAGGTTGTTAAAGCTGATGCCACTTTCGGACATGGTTACCTGACGCGGCGCGCCGACATCGCGCAACAGGTTTTGCGCCAGCGCCTGGCCGAGCAGGTCGATGCGCTTGTTCATCACCTTGAGGTAGTTGGCCAAAGTGCGATCACGTTCGCTGATTTGCCGCAGCAAGTGTTGGGCTTCGAAGTCCAATAGATGCAAATCGCTGAGCAAATTGAACAACGGCGAGGCGTCGTGCAAGACATCCGTGGCCTGCGCACTGGCGCCAGACAAGAGGGTGAAATCCAGTGCGATAGTGTCGCCTATACGGTAATATTCGCGGCGATCGTCTACGTCTTGAGTCGACATGCTGAACCCATGGCCTGAGTGATTGTCAGAGTGTAAAGCTGCCAGCCAAGCCCCGCCAGCAGCCTGGTGGTGAAAACCACTGCAGTCGAGTGGCGGCGCGGTTAAAAGCGGCAAATCCTCAGTCTGACCTGGCTCGGCAACAGTTGATTCGCTGACAACTCAGCAGTAACGCGGCGCAGTGGTAAATCGCGCTTGACCCGGATGTCTCCTCTTTCGCCTGCGAATATTTTTATGTCCATGTTTAGACCGCTGTCTATCTATATCGGTGCGCGTTATACGCGGGCCAAGCGCCGTAACCACTTCGTTTCTTTTATCTCCCTGACCTCGATGATCGGCCTGGCACTTGGCGTGCTGGTGATGATTGTGGTGCTGTCGGTGATGAATGGTTTCGACCATGAGATGCGCACCAAGGTGCTCGGCATGGTGCCGCATGCCACGGTTGAAAGCGCGCAGCCGATTGATGACTGGCGCAGCATCGCCGCCCCGATGCAAAAGCATCCGCAAGTACTGGCCGTTGCGCCCTTTGTGCAAATGCAGGGGCTGCTGACCAATGGCGATCAGGTGCAGAAGGTGCTGATCAACGGCATTGACCCGGCCGAGGAGAGCAAGGTGTCGATCATCGGCGACTATTTTGTCGATGGCCAAGGCAGCCTCGATGAACTGAAGGTCGGCGAATTCGGGATAGTCATCGGCAATCTTGCGGCGCAGAAACTCGGGGTCAGGGTCGGCGACAAAGTCACCTTCGTCGCTCCCGAAATCACCGTAACGCCGGCGGGCATGTTTCCGCGCCTCAAGCGCTTTACCGTGAAGGGGATTTTCCACGTCGGCGCCGGCGAGATAGATGGCTTTGTGGCCATGGCCAATCTGCAGGATCTGGCCCGTTTGCATCGCTGGAAACCCACCCAGGTGCAGGGCTTGCGTTTGAAGTTTGCCGATTTGTTCCAGGCGCCCAAGGTAGCGTGGCAGTTAGCGGCGCGCTTGAGCGATGATTTTTATGCCCGTGACTGGACCCGCACCCAGGGCAACCTGTATCAGGCGATCCAGATGGAAAAGGCCATGATCGGCTTGTTGTTACTGCTGATCGTGGCGGTGGCGGCCTTCAATATCATTTCCACCCTGGTGATGGTGGTCACCGACAAGAAATCCGATATCGCGATTTTGCGCACCCTGGGCGCCACGCCCGGACAAATCATGGCGATCTTTATGGTCCAGGGCACCGTGATCGGCGTGGTGGGTACCGCGCTCGGGGCGTTGTTGGGTTGCTTGATTGCACTGAATATCAGCAGTTGGATCGCCGGCCTGGAGCGTTTGCTCGGGCACAAAATTCTCGATGCGACTGTGTACTTTATCGATTACATCCCCTCGCAATTGCAGCTCAATGATGTGCTGTTGGTTTGCTCGGCGGCCTTGCTGCTGAGCTTTCTCGCTACCTTGTATCCGGCGTGGCGTGCGGCGCGCACCCAGCCGGCGGAGGCCTTGCGCTATGAATGATTCAACGTTGAATGCCCAAGTCTCAACGGCCTCGGCGGCCAATAAGCCTGCGGTACTCAGTTGCCGCAACCTGGGCAAGTGCTACGACGAAGGCCCGCAGGCGGTGGTGGTGCTGGCTGGGCTTGAGTTGGAGTTGTTTCCCGGTGAGCGGGTGGCGATTGTCGGTAGCTCAGGCTCGGGCAAAAGCACTTTGCTGAACATGCTCGGCGGGCTGGATACGCCGAGCAGCGGCAGCGTTTGGCTGGCCGGCGAGGAGCTGTCAGCGCTCAACGAGAAACAACGCGGTTTGCTACGGAATCGCGCTCTGGGTTTTGTTTATCAGTTTCACCATTTGCTGGCCGAATTTACCGCGCTGGAAAACGTCTGCATGCCGTTGTTGATCGGCAAGTTAGCGATCCCTGAGGCACGCAAGCGCGCTACAGCTTTGCTTGAGCGGGTCGGCCTGGGTCATCGTCTGGAACACAAACCGGCCGAGCTGTCTGGTGGTGAGCGGCAGCGGGTGGCGATTGCCCGGGCGCTGGTCAATCAGCCGGGGCTGGTGATGCTCGATGAGCCGACCGGTAACCTCGATCACCACACCGCCCAAGGTATTCAGGATTTGATGCTGGAGCTCAGCACCTCCTCGCAAACCGCATTTTTAGTGGTGACCCACGACATGCAGTTGGCGCGCCAAATGGATCGGGTGCTGCGCCTGGAAGATGGCCGGTTGGTGGCTGCCTAATATGTTCCGGCCCCTGAGTATTTTTATCGGCCTGCGCTATACCCGCGCCAAGCGCCGTAATCACTTTATTTCCTTTATCTCGATGACTTCGATGATTGGCTTGGCGCTCGGCGTGCTGGCAATGATCGTGGTGCTGTCGGTGATGAACGGCTTTCAAAAAGAAATGAGTACGCGGATTCTCGGCATGGTGCCCCACGCGGCCATTCATGCCAGCGCGCCGCTGGATGACTGGCGCCCGTTGGCGGCCGCAGCGCTGCAGAACCCGCAGGTGCTGGCGGTTGCGCCCTTCAGCGAGCTGGAGGGCATGCTGTCTTACAAGGGCAGCATGCAGCCGATTCAGATCAGCGGGATTGAGCCGGCCGAGGAGTCCAAGGTTTCGATCATCGGCGAGCACCTGCTGAAAGGCCGGCTGAGCGACCTTAAAGCCGGTGAGTTTGGAGTGATTGTCGGCGACATCACCGCCCGGCGTTTTCGCTTAAATATCGGCGATAGCCTGACTCTGATCGTCCCCGAGCGCAGCAGTAACGCCGGCGGCATCACCCCGCGTTTGCAGCGCTTGAATGTGGTCGGAGTGTTCAAGGTTGGCGCCGAGCTGGATGGCACCCAGGCCTTGATTAACCTGGCCGATGCCGCGCAGATGCAGCACTGGCAGCCCAATCAAGTGCAGAGCCTGCGCCTGGGGCTGAAAGACCTGTACCAGGCGCCGCAAGTGTCAACGGCGATTGCTGCCCAGCTGGGCACCGGTTATCAGGCGACAGACTGGACCCTGACCCAGGGCGGGCTGTTCGCCGCCATGAAGATGGAAAAAACCATGATCGGCCTGCTGTTGCTGCTGATAGTGGCGGTGGCGGCGTTCAATATCATCGCCACCTTGATCATGGTGGTGGCCGACAAGGGCGCGGATATCGCCATCCTGCGCACCCTCGGTGCTACACCCGGACAGATCATGCAAATCTTTATGGTGCAGGGCACCTTGATTGGCTTGGTCGGCACCAGTATTGGTGCGGTGTTGGGCGTGCTGGCGGCGCTGAATGTCAGCGAGTTGGTGGGCTGGCTTGAGCGGCTCAGCGGCCAACATGTGTTCAGCTCGGATGTGTACTTCATCAATAATCTGCCCTCCGACTTGCACGCTATCGATGTACTGCTGGTGTGTTCGGCAGGTTTTGGTCTGAGCTTCTTGGCAACCCTCTATCCGTCTTGGCGGGCCGCGCAAATTCAGCCGGCCGAGGCGTTGCGCTACGAGTAAGCACTCAGCCACAAAAAACGCCGCGTTGCAGATTGTCTGCAGCGCGGCGTTTTTGTTTCGGGTGGCTTATGGCTTGATTTGGCTGCGCGCTTGTTGGCGTTTGTGCCAGGCATGGCGCACCCAACAACGCCAAAAGGTCATGGTTGCGCAGTAACCCAGGGCGCCCGCCAGCACACCGGTGACCACCGAGCCGAGCAAAAATGGCTGCCAGAGGGCGCTGAGCTCGGCGCTGATCCAGTCCCAGGTGAGGCTGTCTGGAAGGTTGATGGCCGGAGTCTGCAGCAGCCAGCTACCGATTTGGTAGGTGCAATAAAACACCGGCGGCATGGTGATCGGGTTGGTCAGCCAGACCAGGCCAACGGCAATCGGCAGATTGGCCCTGCATAGCACGGCCAGGCTGGCAGCCAATAGCATCTGCATCGGCAGCGGAATAAAGGCTGCAAACAGCCCCAGCCCCATGGCACGTGACACCGAGTGGCGGTGGAGGTGCCACAGATTCGGCTCGTGCAACAGCTTGCCGAGAAATCGCAGCGAGCGGTGCTCCTTGAGGTGCTCAGGGTCTGGCATATAGCGCTTGAATAGTCGACGCGGCATCTGGGCTCTCTAGGCTGTGTGAAAACTACTGCGCTCGGTTATGCGGCGTTAAAAACAGGCTCGGACTGCTCATTTACAATACGTAAACTCCGCGTCCTCGCCTGTTTTTGCCTTGCCTAACCTTCGCTCGCTACGTTTTCACACGGCCTGCTCTGGTGGGCTTGCGCGGCAATATTATGCACAGCTTTGTGCGGCTCACCCTCGAGCACTTTGTGACAAGTCTTGAGCGGGCCGGGTAAGGGGCGCTGAGCCGCTATGCTCAGACCGGTGAATCTGTTTTTCGGGAGTGGTTGGTTATGCGCACAGGGATGCTGGCGCTTGCTCTGGGGCTATTGGCCTTGCGTTTCTTGCCGGCCTTGCCGCCGTTATGGCTACTGCTGTTATTGCCGCTGCTCGGGTTGTTGCTGTTGCCAACCCGTGGTTATCCGTTGGCATTTTTCCTCTGTGGTTTTAGCTGGGCCTGCGTCTCGGCGCAGCTGGCGTTGGATGATCGTTTAGCCCCCGAGTTGGATGACCGCACCTTGTGGCTGGAGGGTGTGGTGGTGGGCTTGCCGGAGTTACGCGAGGGTGTGGTGCGTTTTCAGTTGGCCGACGCCCAGGCGCGTAAGGCCAAGCTGCCGCAATTGATACGGCTGTCGTGGGTGGTGGGGCCTCCGGTGCTGGCCGGCGAGCGTTGGCGGTTGGCGGTGCAGTTGCGCAGCCCCTATGGCTCGGTGAATCCGCAGGTATTTGATTACCAGGCGTGGCTGCTGGCACAACGGATCGGCGCGCTGGGCACGGTCAAGGCCGGTGAGCGCGTGCAGGCGGCGACGGGGATTGCCGATTGGCGCGATCAGTTGCGCCACCGGGTGCTGGCCGTCGATGCCTTTGGCCGGCAGGGCGCGCTCGCCGCCTTGGTGTTGGGCGATGGTTCGGGGTTGTCGCGGGCCGATTGGCAGTTGCTGCAGGCCACCGGCACCGTGCATCTGCTGGTGATTTCCGGTCAACAAATCGCCCTGCTGGCCGGTCTGGTCTATGCCCTGGTGGTCGGTTTGGCGCGGCTCGGTCTCTGGCCCAAACAGCTGCCCTGGCTGCCTTGGGCCTGCGGGCTGGGCTTTGCCGCCGCCCTGACCTATGGGCTGCTGGCCGGTTTTGAGGTGCCGGTGCAACGGGCCTGCGTGATGGTGGCTTTGCTGCTGGTGTGGCGTTTGCGTTTTCGTCATCTGGGCATCTGGTGGCCGTTATTGCTGGCGTTCGATGGCTTGTTGTTGGTTGAACCGCTGGCCAGCTTGCAGGCTGGATTCTGGCTGTCCTTTGCAGCGGTGGCGTTGCTCGCCTGGGTGTTTGCCGGGCGCCTCGGGGCCTGGCCCTGGTGGCACACATGGTGGCGGGCGCAGTGGAGCATGGCACTGGGCTTGTTGCCGCTGCTGCTGGCCTTGGGCTTGCCGATTAGCCTGAGTGGTCCGCTGGCGAATCTGGTGGCAGTGCCTTGGCTGGGCTTGCTGGTGACGCCTTTGGCTCTGCTCGGCACCTTGCTGTTGCCGATTCCTTGGTTGGGGGAGGGTTGTCTGTGGCTGGCTGGCGGTTTAATGCAGTTGTTGTTTCTGTTGCTGGGGCAGGTGGCCAGTTGGTTTCCGGCTTGGCTGCCAACCACGGTGCCGCCCTGGGGCTGGTTGCTGGGCGGGCTTGGCGCCTTGTTGCTGTTGCTGCCCGCCGGCATAGCCTGGCGCGGTTTGGGACTGCTGCTGCTCTTGCCGCTGTTTTATCCGCCAGTCGTTACGCCGCCGCTGGGCGAGGTGGAGGTCTGGCAGTGGGATGTGGGGCAGGGTTTATCGGTGCTGCTGCGTACCCGCAATCATGCGCTGCTGTATGACGCCGGCCCCAAACATGCCGATTTCGATCTGGGTGAGCGCATAGTGCTGCCGGCGGTGCGCGGGCTGGGGGTGAGAAAGCTCGACTTGATGCTGCTCAGTCATGCCGACATGGATCACGCCGGTGGCGCTTTGGCCTTGGCCCATGGATTGCCGATAGACCAGGTGTTAAGCGGGGAGGCGGGCGAGTTGCCGGCTGCTTTAGCGGCGCAACCCTGCGTCGATGGCACGCACTGGCAGTGGGATGGGGTGGGCTTTACCACCTGGCGCTGGCAACACGCACCGGCCGGCAACCCGTCGTCTTGCGTGCTGTTGGTCGAGGCGCAAATTGGCGAGCGCTTGTTGCTGACCGGTGACATCGATAAAACCGCCGAACGTGCCCTGCTTAACGCCGGTCGCGAGCTGCGTGCCGACTGGCTGCAGGCGCCGCATCATGGCAGCGGCAGTTCGTCTTCCATGGCTTTTTTACGTGCGGTGCAGCCGCAGGCGGTGCTGCTTTCGCGGGGCCGGCATAACCCTTACGGGCATCCCCATCGGCTGGTGTTGGCGCGTTATAAAGCCATAGATGCAGTGCTTTACGACAATGTGCCCAGTGGTGCGCTGCGGATTCAGTTGGGCCGTCGTGCACCGGCGTATGAGGCGCGTGCAGTGCGACATTTTTGGCAACCTGAAATCATCAAATAAGCGAAGCGCGTCGGTCGGCGCACTGGCGACCCTATGCTAGAGTGTGGCCACTTTTTATTGGGGGGTGGCTTGCGTGTGGGAATTAGTGAAAGCCGGCGGCTGGATGATGTTGCCAATTATTGTGAGTTCGATAGTCGCCACCGCCATAGTTGCTGAACGCCTGTGGACCTTACGCGCCAGTCGCGTTTCGCCACCGCATCTGCTCGGGCAGGTGTGGCGCTGGATCAAAGATAAACAGCTGAATGCACAGAAACTCAAAGAGCTGCGCGCCTCCTCGCCCTTGGGTGAAGTGCTGGCCGCAGGTTTAGCTAACTCCAAACATGGTCGCGAGATCATGAAAGAGTGCATCGAAGAGGCCGCCAGTCGCGTTATCCATGAGTTGGAACGCTACCTCAATGCCCTCGGTTCGATCGCCGCCATGGCGCCATTATTGGGTTTGCTCGGCACAGTGTTCGGCATGATCCAGATCTTCAGTGGTTTTATGGATGGTGGCATGACCAACACTGTTTCGCTGGCGGGCGGTATCGGCAAGGCCTTGATCACCACGGCGGCTGGCTTGATCGTGGCAATTCCGGCGGTGTTCTTTCATCGCTACCTGCTGCGCCGGGTCGATGAGTTGGTGGTGGCGATGGAGCAGGAGGCAATTAAGCTGGTTGAGGTTGTGCAGGGCGATCGTGAGGTGGATTTCAGCGAGGAAACCAAAGCGTGAAATTTCGCCGCAGAGCGGGCGGTGTGGCTCGTGAAGAGGTATTCCTCAACCTCACCTCGTTGATTGACGTGATCTTTGTGTTGCTGCTGTTTTTTGTGGTGACCACCACCTTTAGCCGCCCAAGCCAGTTGAAGATCGAGCTGCCAGAGGCGTCCAGTGGCAGCCCCGCTGAGCGAACTGAGCTGAAGCAGTTGGAAATCGCTATCGGCGCCGATGGCCAATATCAAGTCAATGCACAAAGCCTGGCAACCAACGACCTGGCCAGCCTGATGAGCGCTCTGCAGCGTGAGTCCGAGGGCGACAACAGCTTGCCCTTGACCATTAGCGCCGATGCCAAAACCCCCCATCAGGCCTTTATTACCGCGATGGATGCTGCGGGCAAACTGGGTTTTGCCCATCTGCGCATCACCACCGTTGAGGCCAAGGCGGCGCCTTGATGAGCCTTACCGAGCGCCTGCTGCACGCCTGGTATCGAGGCCATCCGGCGTTGCTGCTGCTGCGCCCGCTGGAGTGGCTGTATCGCGCGGTGGTCAGGCGTAAACGCGCCGACTTCGTGGCTGGACGTGGCAGCATTTATCGCGCGCCGGTGCCGGTGCTGGTGGTGGGCAATATCACCGTTGGCGGCACCGGCAAAACGCCGCTCATTCTGTATTTAATCGAACATTGCCGAGCCCGTGGCCTGCGCGTCGGCGTGGTTAGTCGCGGCTACGGCGCCGAGCCACCTAGCTGGCCTTGGCGGGTGATGGCTGATCAGTCGGCCACAGTGGCCGGCGATGAACCCTTGCTGATTGTGCAGCGCAGTGGCGTGGCGCTGATGATCGATCCCGAGCGTAGCCGCGCCGTTCAGGCGTTGCTGGACGCTGAGCCGCTGGACCTGATTCTCTGCGATGACGGGCTGCAGCACTACCGGCTGGCCCGGGACCTGGAGCTGGTGCTGATCGATGCCGCCCGTGGCCTGGGCAATGGCCGTTGCCTACCGGCCGGTCCCCTGCGCGAGCCGCTGGAGCGGCTGCGCAGCGTCGATGCGCTGCTGTATAACGGCGCCACGGCCGATCGCAGCGAGGGTTACGCCTTTACCTTGCAGCCCACCGCGCTGGTCAATTTGCTGACTGGCGAGCATCGTTCCTTAAGCGCTTTCCCGCCAGGGCAGGCGCTGCATGCGGTCGCCGGGATCGGCAATCCGCAGCGTTTCTTCAATACGCTCGAGGCGCTACACTGGCAGCCGATTGCGCATGCCTTTGCCGACCACGCCCAGTACAGCGCCGCGCAACTGTCGTTCAGCCCGTCGTTGCCATTGCTGATGACGGAAAAAGACGCGGTCAAATGCCGCGCTTTTGCCCAGTCGGACTGGTGGTATTTGGCGGTGGATGCCCGGCCATCGGCGACGTTTAGTCTGTGGCTGGATGTCCAACTAGATCGCCTGCTGGCCGTATCACGCTAGATCGCGTCGCCTGCAGCTGGCTATTCGCAGACCGTTTTAATCCCCTTATCAAGGAGTCCCCATGGACCCGAAATTGCTCGATATTCTCGCCTGTCCCCTGTGTAAAGGTCCGCTGCACCTGGCTCGCGACAAGTCCGAGTTGATCTGCAAAGCCGACGCCTTGGCGTTTCCGGTACGCGACGGTATCCCGGTGATGTTGGAAACCGAAGCGCGCACCCTGACCACCGATGAGCGCTTGGATAAGTAGTCATGAGCACTGTGTTTACCGTCGTTATTCCGGCCCGTTACGCCTCCAGTCGCTTGCCCGGCAAACCCTTGCAAGACATCGCCGGCAAACCCATGGTTCAGCATGTGTGGCAGCAGGCGAAAAAAAGCAGTGCCGCGCGGGTGGTGATCGCCACCGATGACCTGCGCATTTCCGAGGCTTGTCAGGCCTTTGGCGCCGAAGTGGTATTGACCCGCGTCGATCACAACTCCGGCACCGATCGCTTGGCTGAAGTGGCATTGCAATTGGGGTTGGCGGCGGACGCTATTGTGGTCAACGTGCAGGGTGATGAACCGCTGATTCCGCCGGCGATTATCGATCAGGTGGCGGCCAACTTGGCGGCTCACGCCGAGGCGCAAATTGCCACCTTGGCCGAAGCTATTACTGATGTGGAAACCCTGTTTAATCCCAATGCAGTCAAGGTGGTTGCCGATCTGAACGGGCTGGCGCTGACTTTTAGTCGCGCGCCCTTGCCTTGGGCGCGGGATGCGTTTGCCTTGGGGCGTGAGCAGTTGCCGGCGCAGGTTCCGTATCGCCGGCACATCGGCATTTATGCCTATCGCGCGGGTTTTCTGCAGGACTTCGTCGCCTGGGGCCCATGCTGGCTGGAAGATACCGAATGCCTGGAGCAGTTGCGGGCGCTCTGGCATGGCGTGCGTATCCATGTGGCCGACGCGCTGGAGTCGCCACCGGCCGGCGTCGATACCCTGGAAGATTTGCAGCGCGTGCGCGCGTTGCTGGGGGCTTGATGCGGGTCTTGTTCGTCTGCCTGGGTAACATTTGTCGCTCGCCGACCGCCGAGGGCGTATTGCGCCACAAGCTCGCGGCGGCTGGGCTGCAAGAGTTGGTTAGCGTCGATTCGGCGGGCACCAGCGACTGGCATGTCGGTAAGCCCGTTGACAGTCGCACCCGTCTGGCCGCGCAGCGCCGGGGTTACGACTTGTCGGCGCTGCGTGGGCGGCAGGTGACTGCGGCAGATTTTGCTCGCTTCGAGCTGATTTTCGCCATGGATCAAAACAATTTGCAGCATTTACAGGCTTTGCAGCCCGCAGCAGGGATTGCGCAGTTGGACCTGTTCTTGCGCCGTTATGGCCTGCCGACCGACGAGGTCCCCGATCCGTACTACAGCGGTGAAGAGGGCTTTGAATTGGTGCTGGATTTGCTTGAGCAGGCCTGTGATGGCCTGGTTGCCGAGTTAAAGGGGCGCTTGTGAGTTTGCAACTAGAGCAAAACGTTTCGCTAAAAGCCTTTAATAGCTTTGGGTTGGACGTCAGTGCCCGTTGGTTTGCCCAGGCTCAGGATGATGCGCAGGTGCGTGAAGCCTTGGCCTTGGCGAGCGAGCGGCAGTTAGCCTTGTTGGTGATCGGCGGCGGCAGCAATCTGTTGCTGACCCAGGATGTCGATGCGCTGGTGCTGCGCATGGCCAGTCGTGGCATTCGTTTGCTGGCGGACAGCGATGATGAAGTGGTTGTCGAAGCCGAGGCCGGCGAGTCTTGGCATCCCTTCGTGCTCTGGAGCCTGGCGCAGGGTTTGAGCGGGTTGGAGAATCTCAGCTTGATTCCCGGCACCGTTGGCGCTGCGCCGATGCAAAACATCGGTGCTTATGGGGTGGAACTGAAGGATGTGTTTGCCGGCTTGACCGCGCTGGATCGCCAGACCGGTGAGTTGCGTGAGTTTAGCCTTGAGCAAGCCGCCTTCGGCTATCGCGACAGTCTGTTCAAGCGTGAGGCGGGCCGGTGGCTGATCTTGCGGGTGCGCTTTATCTTGCGCCGGCAAGCGACTCTCCATCTGCAGTACGGGCCCTTGCGCCAGTACCTGCAAGGGCAGGGCATAGCTGCACCAACCGCCAGCGATGTCAGTAGCGCGGTGTGCGCCATCCGCAGCGAAAAATTGCCCGATCCGGCCGTGCTCGGCAATGCCGGTAGTTTCTTCAAAAATCCTGTGGTCTCGGCTGCGCTGGTACAACGCTTGCGCAGCGAGCACCCAGACTTGGTGGCTTATGAGCAACCCGATGATCAGTTTAAGTTGGCCGCCGGCTGGTTGATTGAGCGCGCGGGCTGGAAGGGTTTTCGCGAGGGCGATGCCGGCGTGCATCAACAGCAAGCGCTGGTGTTGGTCAACTATGGCGCGGCCACCGGTGCGCAACTGTTAAGTCTTGCGCGGCGCATTCAGGCCGATATTGCCGAGCGTTTTGCGGTCGAGTTGGAGATAGAGCCCAACGTGCTCTGAGTTAATCGGCGCGGGCTGTGGTGCTTTTCCATGGCTATCTCCTAGCTATGTGTTGCAGACCCTGTTTTGTAGGGTGGGCTTTAGCCCACCAGCGCTGGATAAGGACCTTGGTGGGCTAAAACCCACCCTACGTTTTGCGCTCAACATGTAACTGGTACAGAGCTTTTTCCATGGCCCACAAAAAAGGGGATGCTTTTGGCATCCCCTTTTTTGTTAGTGCAGCTTTAGGCGAGAGGTTTTTCTTCCTCGGCCTGCGGTGCTGCTACTGACTCAGGCTCTTGCGGGCTGGCAGTCTCGACTTCAGTCGGGGCTACGAACTCGATAGTGGCTTGGGCGGGTTCTTCAGCGCTGCTTTCGGCTGCTGGTGCGGCGTCTACCGCTTCAACTGCTTCAGCTACAGCTTCAGGGGCGGTAGCCTCAACGGCAACCTCGACAGCGGCTACTGCAACTTCTGCCACGCTCACTTCGATAGGCGCAACAACAGGAGCTGCTGCAGCTTGGCTGGCAAGCGCCTCGGCTTCGCGTTGACGGCGACGAATTTCCCGTGGGTCGTTCGGTGCGCGACCAGTGCTGCTAACCGGTTCGGCAACGACTGCAGGTGCAGTTTCGATAACTACAGCTTCGTTGACGACTACTACTGGTTCGGCAACTGCAATCACTTCTGCAATGACCGCTGCAGGTGCAGGCTCAGCCTCTGCTTGGGTTTCTGCTGGGGTTTCGACGCTGGTCGGTGCTGGTGCAGTAACTTCAACAATGGCTTCGATTGCCGGGGCGGCGACCTCTTCGGTCTGCGCTACGGCAACTTCAACTGGCTCGGTGCTGGCAACAGCTTCAGTGCTTGCGGCGCTTTGGTTGTCGGCGATTACTTCGCTGGCTACCGCTGCGGCTACTGCCACAACAGTGCTGGCCGGCAAATCTTGGCTGCTTTCTTCGCCGTCGTTTGCCTCAGTGCTTTCTTCGCTGCCTTCAATCACGTTGCCATTGGCATCGCTTTGACGCTCGCGACGGTTGCTGCGACGACGCTGGCCGCGTGAGCGACGGCGTGGACGCTCGCCTTCGGCGCCATCCTGCTCGTCATCCAGCAGTTGCTCATCAGTAGGCAGTGCTTCTTCGTCAGTTGCAGCAGTTTCTACGGCAATGGCAGGGCGTGGCTGACGCTCTTCACGTGGCGCACGTGGTTGGCGTTCTTCACGCGGTGCACGAGCCGGACGTTCTTCGCGGGGTGCGTCGGTGCGTGCAGCTTCTTGCGCTACTGGCTGGCCTTGTGCATCCAAAGGCTCGCGCAGTTCGCGGGTTTGCCGCTCTTCCCTTGGCTGACGCTCTTCACGCGGTGCGCGGGCTGGGCGTTCTTCGCGGGGTGGACGGGATTGACGAACTTCTTGTGGCTCGCGAACTTCTACTGCTTCACGGGGCTGGCGTTCTTCACGCGGTGCGCGGGCCGGACGCTCTTCGCGTGGCTCACGGGGTTCGCGGGCGGCACGTTCTTCGCGGGCAGGGCGCTCTTCACGCGGCTTGCGCTCTTCATCGCGACCACCGCTGCGGCCACCACGGCCACGGGTTTGCGGACGGCCGCTGTTGCTGCGGCGGGCCTCTTCGGCGCGCGGCGGACGTTCGCCGGCAGGCTTTTCGATGACCAGCAGCGGTTCTTCTTTACCGGCAAACAAGCTCACC